>NZ_JBEZDS010000022.1:111239-166754 GCF_040648435.1 Dactylosporangium sp. NPDC049140
TAAGACCCGGCCGGAGCCCGCCAGCACCTCAACCCAACCGAGACCCGGCCGGAGCCCGCCAGCACCTCAACCCAACCGAGACCCGGCCGGAGCCCGCCAGCACCTCAACCCAACCGAGACCCGGCCGGAGCCCGCCGCCCGCCGTGGTCTCCGTCGAACCGGAACTCGGAGTGTGTGGCGCGATTCGAAGCGCTTCGGCGGTCGAGGTCAGAGGCGGTTGGGCGAATGGTCGCAAAGGTCGGAAGGGGCCGCCGTTCGGTGTGCGGCGTCGTTGGTGGGCGACGCGGGCGGGAACACCTTTCGGCTAGGTGGGGCGAGAGTCCTGACAGACCGGGGCGACACAGTCCAGAATGGGCTCCATCGCGCACACCTCCATCGCCCGCGCCGCCGGCCGTGTCCTCGCTCTGGGGCTGTCGGCGGCGCTCGCCTGTGCGGTGGGGGTCGGGGTTGCGGTCGCGCCGGGGGCGGCGGCCTGGGCGGACGAGGCTCGCAGCGAGCAGTGGCAGCTCAGCGCGCTCGACGCTCGCGACGCCTGGAAGGTGTCCACCGGCAAGGGCGTGATCGTCGCGGTCATCGACAGTGGGGTGGACGCGTCGCATCCTGACCTCGTGGGGCAGGTGCTGCCCGGCATCGATCTCGTCGACCGGGCGGCCGGGGACGAGGGGAAGGTCGATCCGGTCGGGCACGGTACGACCGTGGCGGCGCTGATCGCGGGCAGTAGCAAGGACAGTTCGGGGGCCGAAGGGATCGCGCCCGGGGCCAAGATCCTGCCGATCCGGGTGCTGGACAAGGCCAACAAGTACGACGATCCGAGCGTCGTGGCGCAGGCGGTGCGGTGGGCGGTGGACCACCGGGCGACGGTGATCAACCTGTCGCTGGGCGGGGCGTTGCGCAGCGAGGCGATCGCGGACGCGCTGCGGTACGCGGCCGCGCACGATGTCGTGGTCGTCGCCTGTACCGGCAACATTGCTACCGACCGGTCGATCCATCAAGTCTGGTACCCGGCCCGGGAGCCCGGGGTCATCGCGGTGGCCGGGCTCGGGGCCAAGGCGCCGACGTCGAAGGCGGAGGCGCTCTGGTCCGGGTCGCTCACCGGGCCCGAGACGGTGCTCACCGCGCCCGCGGTAGGGCTCACCGGGGCGAGGCCCGGCGGCGGGTACTGGCAGGTGCAGGGCACCAGCTTCGCCGCTCCGCTGGTTGCGGGGGCGGCCTCGCTCGTGCGGGCCAAGTTCCCGAAGATGAGCGCGGCGAACGTCATCAACCGGCTGATCGGCACGGCCAAGGACCTCGGGGCGAAGGGGCGCGACGACCAGTTCGGCTACGGCGAGGTCGATCCGGTCGCGGCGCTGCGGTCCAGCGTCGGCGAGGTGGCGACCAACCCGCTCGCGGACGGCGCGACGGAGCCCGGGCCGGTCGGGGACGCCGAGGCCGACCAGAGCGAGCCGCTGCGGCCGGGCGGGGCGGCGCCGATGCCGGGTACGTCCGAGGAGCCGGAGCTGCGGCAGATGGCTGGCGACGCGCGTACCGAGATCAGCACGGTCGCCGGGCTCACGGCGATGCTGCTGATCCTCGTCGTCGGCGCGTCAGGGGTCCTGCTCCATCACCGTCGGCGAGCAAGACACTCCACGCGGCTATAGCGAGCTAGGCGCACTTGCCCGTCTGAGTCGGGTCCGTGTGCTGCCGCCCCGCCTCGGCCACCGACGACGCCTCGTCCGCCGTCACCGCGAAGCCCGTCTGCGGATCGTCGGCCGCCGCGGCGAAGATGATGCCGAGCACCTCGCCGTTCGCGGAGAGCAGCGGCCCACCCGAGTTGCCGGAGCGGACCAGCGCGCGAATCGTGTAGATCTCGCGCGAGACCTTGCCGTCCTCGTAGATGTTCGGGCCGGTGATGTTGCGGTGGTCGCGGATGCGGGCGGACTGCGCGTCGTACGGCCCGTCCAGGGGGTACCCGAGCACGATCGCGTCGTCGTTCGAGTCGGCCTTCTTCGCGGCGAAGGGCATGACCGGGGCGTTGAGGTTCTTGACGTACAGGACGGCGATGTCGCGGTCCGGGTCGTAGGCGACCACGGTCGCCGGCAGCGGTCGCGAGGAGCCGTCGACGAGCACGCTCACGGTCTTGGTGCCAGCAACTACGTGGGCGTTGGTCATGACGCGGTTCTGCGAGTACACGAAGCCGGAGCCCTCGATGCGCCGGGAGCAGGAGGGCGCCTGGCCGAGCACCTTGACCACGGACTTCTTGGAGTTCTTGACCAGCTCCGAGCCGGCGAGCTTCGGGTCCGGCGGGGAGACCTCCTTGACGCGGGTCGGCGAGAGCCCGTCGAACACGTCCGGGAAGCCGCGGGTGTCCACGGTTTCACGCAGCGCCTCGGAGAGCGCGTCGGCCTGGGCCGGCATCGCCTTGTCGACCACGTTCAGGATTATCGAGTTGCTGACCGCGCGGGCGAGCCACGGCAGCGACGACGCGCTCAGCGGCGCGGCGACGAGCCAGACCACGAGCAGCACGGCGACGACCGAGACCACGGCGCCGCCCGCGTTGTCGACGGCCTGCGCGTTGCGGCTGACGATCGCGTTGCGTAGCCGGTTGCCCACGAAGCTCGCGAGGGCCTGGCCGGCGACCGCGAGGCCGAAGACCGCCGAGAGCGACATGACCACGCGGGCCTGGTCGGAGGTGAAGAAGTGCTCGGCGAGCAGCGGGCCGAGCTGCAGACCGAGCAGCGCGCCGCCGAAGAAGCCGACGAATGACAGCAGACCAACAAGGAACCCCTGGCGATATCCGTTGATTGCGAACATCACCATGAGGAGCAGAAGGACGATATCGATCACGCTGCCAGACACGCATTCAACGTACAGGTGCGGCACCAGGTGTCGGCAGTTCCTCAACCCGGCCAATTGGCCAATCGACCGCCCATCCGCCGAGTTCCAGCAGCGTAGACAGCACGCCGGCGGTGAAGCCCCAGACCAACATGTCGTGTATCCGAAACGCCGGGCCGATCCACCCGCTCGGGTGCCGCAGCCGCAGCCGGTGCGCGGGATCGACCAGTTCACGAATGGGCAGGCGCTCGACGCGGGCCACCTCGCGCGGATCGGCCGGGCCGACCGGGTGCGGCGAACGCCACCAGGCGACGACCGGCGTGACGAGGAAGTTGCTCACCGGGATCCACAGCGTCGGCAGGGTCGCGACGACCTCGACCGTGCTCGGGTCCAGGCCGACCTCCTCCTCGGCCTCGCGCAGCGCGCACGCGACCGTGTCGGCGTCGCCCGGGTCGACCGCGCCGCCGGGGAACGCGGGCTGCCCGGCGTGGTTGCGCATGGTCGCGGCGCGCTGGAGCACCAGGATGTCGGGCCCGGTGACCGGGTCCTCGCCGAAGAGCACGAGCACCGCGCTCTGCCGCTGTCCCTCCCCGTCGGGCGTGGGCAGCCGCGTGAAGTCGGACGCGCCGGCCGAGCGGATGTTGCTCAGCAGCGGCTCGAACCAGGCCGGTAGCTCGTGCGTGGTCACGCCGCCACCCCCAGGTACCGAAGGCTCAGCTCCTGCACTTTCGCCTCGGTCAGTGCCGGCCCCTGGTAGGCGTAGGCGATGCGGCCACCCGGCGTGACGAACAGCGTCGCGGGCAGCGTGGAGGCCAGCGACCGGTTCACGAGCGGGCTCGCCGCGAGCGCGAACTGCTGCTGCGGGTCCTCCAGCATCGGGAACGTCAGCTTCAGCTCGTCGATCACGGACCCGGCCTGGTCGTGGCGGTCCTTGGTGACGATGCCGACCACGCGCACCTTGCCGGCCGCAGCGACCTTCTCGAGCGCCGGCAGTTCCTCCCGGCACGGCCCGCACCACGAGGCCCACAGGTTCACAATCGTCGGCGCGCCGCCGAGGTCGGCCACGTCGATGAACCGCCCGCCCGCGAAGCAGGGCAGCGCCATGGCCGGAAGAGCAGGGCCGGATTCGGTACCCCCTGAGCCCGACGCCCCCGCCCGCTCGATGCAGCGCGGGCCACTGGTCGCGGCCGCGGGCTCGGCCGGCGGCCGGACGTCGGCGGTGCAGGCCGCGAGCGCCGCGAGCACGGAGAACAGCGCGGCGAGGCCGAGGAGACGCCTCACAGGACCAGCTCCGCGAGCTCGGCGGCGCGCGGCCCCTTGAGCAGCTTGACGGCCACCTCGACCTCGGTCGGCCCCAGGCCGTACGACGGGCAGTCCCGCCGCAGCGTGCACGCCCCGCAGGCCGGCTTGCGCGCGTGGCAGACGCGGCGGCCGTGGAAGATCACGCGGTGCGAGAGCATCGTCCAGTCCCGCGGCGCGAACAGCACCGCGATGGCGTACTCGATCTTCACCGGGTCGGTCTCGTCGGTCCACTGCCAGCGGTGGACCAGGCGCTGGAAGTGGGTGTCGACCGTGATGCCGGGCACGTCGAAGGCGTTGCCGAGGACGACGTTGGCGGTCTTGCGCCCGATCCCGGGCAGCGCGACGAGCTCGTTCAGCGTCCCCGGTACCTCACCGTCGTGCCGCTCCACCAGCGCCCGCCCGAGCCCGATCAGCGAGTCGGTCTTGTTGCGGAAGAAGCCGGTCGGCTTGATGAGCTCCTGCATCTCGATCGGGTCGGCCCCGGCGTACGCGGCGGCGTCCGGATACCGCGCGAACAGCTTCGGCGTCACCTGGTTGACCCGCTCGTCCGTGCACTGCGCGGACAGGATCGTGGCGACGGCGAGCTCGAGCGGGCTGGTGAAGTCGAGCTCGCAGTGCGCGTCGGGGTGGATCGTCGCCAGGGCGCGCCCCATCCGCCGCGCCCGCCGCTTCAACGCCAACGCGGTCTCGGTCACGCAACGACAATACGTCGCCCGCCGGACGGCACCGATCGAGCGACCCCGCCGCCGGCCAAGTGGCGGAACCGAGAAACCGGCATATACGAAATATCCGATAAGTCGCGGCGCGGAGCGCCCGACTTATCGGATCCCGGCAGCGCTACGCCGCGGGCTGCGTGATCGCGCCGTCCTGGCCGATCACCGCGCCCGTCTTGGGGAAGTCCTGCTTGCTCAGGTTCGACACGAACGGGATGGCCTGCTTCTTCGGGTCCGGCTTGGGCAGGCCCGGCGCGACCATGTACGTAGCGGTAAGCGATCCGCCCTTCCACGTACCGTCGCCGAGCAGCGTCACCTTGAGCACGCCGCCGATGCCGACCGTCCCGTTGTAAGACAGCGCCTTGTAGCCCGCGAAGTTGCCGAGGCTGTACGCGATCAACCGCCCCTTGTAGAACTCCATCGCGCGCATGACGTGCGGCCCGTGCCCCACCACCAGGTCGGCCCCGGCGTCGATGACGCGGTGGGTGAACGCGACCGGGTTGCAGCGGTTCTCGCCCAGGAACATCTCGGTCTCGTTCTTCGCGTGCGTCTTGTCGGACCCCTCGGCCCCCATGTGCACCTGCACGACCACGAGGTCGGCCTTGGTCGCGGCCTCCTTGACGATCTTCTCCGCCGCGTCGAGGTCGGAGCAGAGGTTCGACCAGGTGTAGGAGGCGAACCCGATCACCGCGATCTTCACGCCCTTGGCCTCGCCGATGGAGATGTCGCCCGGCCAGCCGGTGTACTTGATGCCCGCCCCGTCCAGCGTCTTCTGCGAGTTCTTGTAGCCGACCGGGCCGAAGTCGTAGGCGTGGTTGTTGGCCATGTTCATCATCTTGAAGCCGGCGTCGGTGAGGTTCTGCACGTACGCCGGCGGGGTGCGGAACGCGAAGCATGTCTTGCCGGCGTTGTCGGCCGAGCACTTGCCCACGCCGGTGTCGTCGGTCAGCACCTGCTCGAGGTTGCCCATCTGGAAGTCGGCGGCGAGGTACTGCTTCACCGGGTCGAAGAAGCCCTTGCCGTTGTTCGGCGGCAGCCCGCCCGGGGCCATGCCCATGACGATGTCGCCGGTCGCGCTGAGCGTGATGCCCTCGGCCGGGCCCGGGACCGCGCCGGCGGGCGCGGAGGAACCGCCGCCGCCCGCGTCGGAGGCGCCGCCGGCCTGGGGCTGCTGCCGGGTCGGACCCTGGGTCGCGGCGGGCTTGTCGTCGCCGCCGCCGAGGAAGGTGGCCGCGCCCGCGGTGCCGGCGCCGATGACCACGGCGGCCACGGCGCCCAGGATGATCGCGGTGCGCCGGCGGCCACCGCCGGTCCCGCGCACGGGCGGGGGCTCGCCGGGCAGCGGGAGCTTGCGCCGGCCGGCGCGCTCCTCGGGCTCGTAGGCCTTGGCGGCGTACAGCTCCTCGGGGCGCCGCTGCGGTCCGGGGGCCGGCACGTGCAGCGGCGCGACCGGCGGGGAGCCGTAGACCTGACCGGTGCGGTCGCCGCCCCAGAAGCTGCCGGAGCCGGGCTCCGGCGCGGGGTCGGAATCCGGACGCGGGTTGCGGCCCGCCGCAAAACCGTCGAAACGACCCGTCCCCGGGGCGTAACCTCCGGCCTGGCCGGTCGGTTGCTCAGGTTGAGGGGACGCAGGCCCACCCCGCTCCGGCTGCTCATCCGGCCAGCGGGACGGTCCGCCGTACAGCGTCATGCGATCCACTCCACCACTCGGCGACGCCCGTGCTCAGGGTGAGCACGAGCGGTCGTGTCCGACGCGAAGATATCGCACCCCCGCGAACCGCGGGCCGCCCTTGTGGATGACCGCCCCGCCGCAGGTCGCGCGGTACCATCTCGACCTGCCCACCGTCGTTGAAGACGACGCCGTATGCATAAACTGGCGTTCGCGCGATCGCTTCGCAGCGGAGAGGACGCGCCGACGGATAGAGGTGGACGCGATGGACGAGGTACTGGCGCGTAGCGGGATCTTCCAGGGAGTCGAGGCCGACGCCGCGGACTCGCTCGCCAAGGAGATGGAGACGATCGACGTCCGCAAGGGCGAGGTCGTGTTCAGCGAGGGCGAGCCCGGCGACAGTCTCTACATCGTGCTGTCCGGCAAGATCAAGGTCGGGCGGCGCGCGGCCGACGGCCGGCAGAACCTCATCGCCGTCATGGGCCCCAGCGACATGGTCGGCGAGCTGTCCCTCTTCGACCCCGGCCCGCGCACCGCGACCGCGACCGCCGTGCTCGACACGCGGCTCGCCCGGCTGCGCAAGCAGGCCCTGCGCCCGTGGCTGACCAACCGGCCGGAGATCGCCGAGCAGCTGCTGCGCGTGCTGGCCCGCCGCCTGCGCCGCACCAACGACTCGCTGGCCGACCTCATCTTCACCGATGTGCCCGGCCGCGTGGCCAAGACGCTGCTGCAGATGGCCGGCCGCTTCGGCACCCGCGACGGCGGCGTGCTGCGGGTCAACCACGACCTCACGCAGGAGGAGATGGCCCAGCTCGTCGGCGCCTCGCGCGAGACGGTGAACAAGGCCCTGGCCGACTTCGCGTCCCGCGGCTGGCTGCGCCTCGACGGCAAGAGCGTGATCATCATGGACCCGGAGCGCCTCGCCCGCCGCGCGCGCGTCTGAAACGAAGACACCCCAAAAGGCCGCCCACGAGGCGGCTTTTTGCGATCCACAAAACAATCAGTCTTGACTGTTTGTTTCCGGAGCGGCACGCTGGCGGTCATGCAGGAGCGCAGCCGGGTCACCCAGCGACGCCTGCTCGAGGCGACCGTCGAGTGCCTCTACGAGCACGGCTGGTCCGGCGCCACCACCACGGTCATCGCGGAGCGCGCCGGCGTCTCCCGCGGCGCCCAGCTGCACCACTACCCCACCCGCGCGGCCCTGGTGCTCGCCGCCGTCCAGCACCTGGCCGAGCGGCGCGCCGAGGAGATCCGCAACGAGGCCGCGGCCCTCACCGGCGACCGCGAGGAGCGCCTGGACCGGGTGGTCGAGCTGCTCGCGGCGGCCTTCACCGGCCCGCTGTTCGTCGCCGCCCTCGAGGTCTGGGTCGCCGCGCGCACCGACGCCGAGCTGCGCGACGCGCTCGTACCGCTGGAGGCGCGGGTCGGCCGCGAGATGCACCGGCTCACCGTCGACGTGCTCGGCGCGGACGAGACGCGCCCGGGCGTGCGCGAGGCCGTCCAGGTGACGCTCGACCTGCTGCGCGGGCTTGGCGTGGCCAACCTGCTCACCGACGACACCGCCCGCCGCACCCAGCTCCTCGCGGCCTGGAAACTTCAGCTGGCCCAGCTGATCTGAAGGAGGCGCGATGCAGCTCGACGAGGTGCTGCCGGACCTGGCCGCGGAGTCGGAGGCGCTCGACCGGCTCGTCGCCGGCCTGGACGCGCAGCAGTGGAGCACGCCGACCCCCGCGCCCGGCTGGACCGTGGCGCACCAGATCGCGCACCTGGTCTGGACCGACGAGGCGGCCACGCTGGCCAACGCCGACCCGGCCGCCTTCTTCGCGCGGCTGTCGGCCGTGGACGATCCGCTGACCTTCGTGGATCGGGCCGCGGCCGCGGGCGTTGCGCCGCCGGACGAGCTGCTGGCGCGCTGGCGCGCCGGGCGGGCGGCGCTGGCGACGGCGCTGCGGGCGGTACCCCCGGGAGAAAAACGGCCCTGGTTCGGCCCTCCGATGTCGCCCGTCTCGTGCGCCACGGCCCGGCTCATGGAGACCTGGGCGCACGGCCGAGACATCGCCGAGACGTTCCCGGACGACGAGCGGGCCCGGCGGCATCTCCGCCCGACCGACCGTTTGCGACATGTCGCTTTTATTGGCTACAGAACGATAAGTCACGGATTCGAGAGCCACGGTCAGGCCGGCCCGACGACTCCCTTCCGCGTGGAGCTGAGCCTGCCGGACGGGGGCGAGATGACCTTCGGGCCGGAGGCGTCCCCGGAGCGCGTGACCGGCCCGATCCTGGACTTCTGCCTGCTGGTCACCCAGCGCCGGCACCCGGCCGACCTCGCGCTGCAGGCGTCCGGGGACGACGCGGCGGAGTGGATGACGAAGGCCCAGGCGTTCGCGGGGCCGCCCGGAACGAAGCGCGAGCCGAGGGCCGGACGATGACGGCCCCGATCAGGATCGGCAACGCGTCCGGGTTCTACGGCGACCGGGCCACGGCCTGGCGGGAGATGCTCGACGGCGGCGAGCTCGACGTGCTCACCGGCGACTACCTGGCCGAGCTCACCATGCTCATCCTGGGCCGGGACCGGCTGAAGGACCCGGCGACCGGTTACGCCAAGACGTTCCTGCGGCAGCTGGAATCCGTCCTCGGCGGCGCGAAGCAGCGCGGCGTACGCCTGGTGACAAACGCCGGCGGGCTCAACCCGGCCGGGCTCGCCGACGCCGTGCGGGCCCTGGCCGCGCGGCTCGGCCTGGACGTGGCCGTCGCGCATGTGGAGGGCGACGACGTCACGGCGCAGGTCCCCGGTCTCACGGCGAACGCGTACCTGGGCGCCTTCGGCATCGCCGAGTGCCTGACCGCGGGCGCGGACGTGGTCGTCACCGGCCGGGTCACCGACGCGTCCCTGGTCGTCGGCCCCGGCATCGCTCGCTTCGGCTGGACCCGCGCCGACCTCGACGCGCTCGCGGGCGCCACGGTCGCCGGGCACGTGCTGGAGTGCGGCGCCCAGGCGACCGGCGGCAACTACGCGTTCTTCACCGAGCTGCCCGACCGGGCCCGCCGCCCCGGCTTCCCGCTCGCCGAGCTGCACGCCGACGGCTCCGCGGTGATCACCAAGCACCCGGGCACCGGCGGGGCCGTGACGGTCGAGACGGTGACCGCGCAGCTGCTCTACGAGATCGGCGCGCCCGCCTACCCCGGCCCCGACGTGGTCGCCGACTTCGGCACGATCGGCCTGGCCGCCGACGGCGCGGACCGGGTGCGGATCTCGGGCGTGCGCGGCGCCCCGCCCCCGCCGGAGCTCAAGGTCGGCGTCAACACCCTGGGCGGCTTCCGCAACGCGATGACGTTCGTCCTGTGCGGCCTGGAAATTCCCGCGAAAGCGGATCTGGTACGTACACAGCTCACCGACGCCCTGGGCCCCGACGGCCTCGAGTTCACCCTGGCCCGCACCGACCGGCCCGACGCGGACTCGGAAGCCGCGGCGAGCGCCCTGCTGGCGGTGTCGATCAAGGACTCCGACCCGAAGCGGGCCGGCCGCACCTTCTCCCAGGCCGCCGTGGAGCTGGCGCTCGCCTCCTACCCGGGGCTGGCGCTGACCGCCCCGCCCGGCGACGCCACCCCGTTCGGCGTCTTCACCGGCCACTCGATTTCGCAGGCCGCGGTCGAGCACGTCGCCGTCCGCCCCGACGGCACGCGGATCAAGATCGAGCCGCCCGAGATCACACAATCCCTCGATAACATGAAAAGTCCGGAATGTCCGGAGGCGGCGGCGGTCGGACATTTCGTCCGAGCGCCCCTCGGCACGCTGTTCGGCGCCCGGTCCGGCGACAAGGGCGGCGACGCCAACATCGGGGTCTGGGCCCGGGATGAGCCCGCCTACGCGTGGCTGCGGGACCGGCTCACCGCCGAGCGGCTCCGGGCGCTGCTGCCCGAGGCGCGGGAGCTCGACGTCGAGCGGTACGAGCTGCCCAACCTGCTCGCGGTGAACTTCGTCGTGCGCGGGATCCTGGGCGCGGGGGTCGCGGCCAGCACCCGCTTCGACCCGCAGGGCAAGGCGCTCGGCGAGTGGCTGCGCTCCCGGGTCGTGGAGCTTCCCGCGGAGCTCGTCCCGTGACCGGCGACCCGTTCGAGACCGAGGAGCGGCGGCGGCTGCGGGAGCTGACCCGGCGATTCGTCGAGCGCGAGGTGCGCCCGCACCTGGACGAGTGGGAGCGCGCCGGTGAGGTACCCCGAGCGCTGCACCGCCGGGCCGCCGAGATCGGGCTGCTCGGCATCGGCTTCGCCGAGGAGGTCGGCGGCTCCGGCGGCGACCTCGTCGACAGCGTGGTGGTCACCGAGGAGCTGATCCGGGCCGGCGGGTCGTCGGGGCTCGTGGCCGCGCTGTTCACACACGGCATCGCGCTGCCGCACATCGTCGCGACCGGGCGGGCCGACCTGGTCGAGCGGTTCGTGCGCCCGACGCTCGCCGGGGAGCGGATCGGCTGCCTGGCCGTCACCGAGCCCGACGGCGGCTCCGACGTGGCCGGCATCCGCACGAAGGCGGCCGAGGACGGCGACGACTACATCGTCAACGGCACGAAGACGTTCATCACCAGCGGAGCGCGGGCCGACTTCGCGACCGCGGCCGTCCAGACCGCCGACGGCCTGCGGCTCCTCGTGGTCGAGGGCTTCCGCGTCACCCGGCGGCTGGACAAGATGGGCTGGCACTGCTCGGACACCGCGGAGCTGGCCTTCGTCGGCCTGCGGGTGCCCCGCAGCCGGGTGGTGGGCGGGTTCGCCGAGCTCATGACCCACTTCGCGGCCGAGCGGATCTCGCTGGCGGTGCAGGCGTACGCCACCGCCGAGCGCTGCCTCGACCTGACGCTGGCCTGGGTGCGCGACCGGCACACGTTCGGCCGCCCGCTGGCGAGCCGGCAACTCGTCCGGCACCGGCTCGCCGAGATGGCGCGCCAGGTGGAGGTGGCCCGGACCTACGTCCGCCACGTGGCCGTCCGTGTCGCAAGCGGCGAGCGGCTCGTTACGGAGGTGGCGATGGCGAAGAACACCGCGGTCGCGTCGTGCGACCACGTCGTCGACCAGGCCGTGCAGCTGCACGGCGGCCTGGGGTACATCCGGGACGCCGAGGTCGAGCGCCACTACCGCGACGCCCGGATCATGGGCATCGGCGGCGGGACCACGGAGATCATGAACGAGATCATCGCGAAGCAGTTGGGGGTCTGAGGCCATGCCGGTACTGACGAGCAACCTCGACCCGCGCGGGTCAGGTCACCCGGGCGATGCGCGCGCCAGCGCGTACCAGGAAAACAGGGCGGCCATGCTCGAGCGGCTGACCGAGCTGGAGTCGGCGCTGCGCCAGGCGCGCGGGGGTGGGGGCGACAAGTACGTCACCCGCCACCACGCCCGGGGCAAGCTGCTGCCGCGCGAGCGCATCGAGCTGCTGGTGGACCGCGACTCGCCGTTCCTGGAGATCTGCCCGGTCGCGGCCTGGGGCACCGACTACCCGGTCGGCGCCAGCGTGGTCGCCGGCATCGGCATCGTCGAGGGCGTGCCCTGCGTGATCGTGGCGAACGACCCGACGGTGCGCGGCGGCGCGGTGAACCCGTTCTCGCTGAAGAAGACCCAGCGGGCCGGACAGATCGCGCGCGAGAACCGCCTGCCGCTGGTCAACCTGGTCGAGTCGGGCGGGGCCGACCTGCCGCAGCAGGCCGAGATCTTCATCCCGGGCGGCGCGGCGTTCCGCGACCTGACCCGGCTCTCGGCGGCGGCGATCCCGACGGTCGCGGTGGTCTTCGGCAACGCGACGGCCGGCGGCGCGTACATCCCCGGCATGTCCGACTACACGATCTTCGTGCGCGACCGGGCCAAGGTGTTCCTGGCCGGGCCGCCGCTGGTGAAGATGGCCACCGGCGAGACGGTCGACGACGAGACGCTGGGCGGCGCGATGATGCACGGCGTGCGCTCGGGCCTGGCCGACTTCGTCGCCGAGGACGAGCGCGACGCGCTGCGCCTGGCCCGCTCGTGCGTCCGGAACTTCGACAACACCGCGAAGACCCGCATGTTCGGGGTCGAGCCCAAGTACGACGCCGACGACCTGCTCGGCATCCCGAGCGCCGACCTGCGCGTGCCGTTCGACCCGCGGGAGATCCTGGCCCGGGTGCTCGACGGCAGCGAGTTCGACGAGTTCAAGCCGGCCTACGGCCCGGCCCTGTGCACCGGGTGGGGCGCGATCCACGGCCACCGCGTCGGCGTGCTGGCCAACGTGCGCGGCGTGCTGTTCTCGGCCGAGGCGCAGAAGGCGGCCCAGTTCATCCAGCTGGCGAACGCGAGCGGCACCCCGCTGGTCTTCCTGCAGAACACCACCGGCTACATGGTCGGCAGTGAGTACGAGCAGGGCGGCATCATCAAGCACGGCGCGCTGATGATCAACGCGGTGGCCAACTCGCGGGTGCCCCACCTGACCGTCAACATCGGGGCCTCCTACGGCGCCGGCAACTACGGCATGTGCGGCCGCGCCTTCGAGCCGCGGTTCCTGTTCACCTGGCCCAACGCCAAGTCCGCGGTCATGGGCCCGCAGCAGCTGGCCGGCGTGCTGTCGATCGTGGCCCGCCAGGCGGCCGAGGCCAAGGGGCACGCCTACGACGAGGAGCAGGACCGCACCATGCGGTTCATGGTCGAGCACAAGGTCGAGCAGGAGTCGGCGGCGCTGTTCCTCTCCGGCCGCCTGTACGACGACGGCGTGATCGACCCACGCGACACCCGGACGGTGCTGGGCCTGTGCCTGGCGCTGGTCGGCACGGGCGACCGTGGGCAGTTCGGCGTATTCCGGCATTAGGGGAGCGAACAAGTGATCAGAAGGCTGCTGGTAGCCAACCGCGGCGAGATCGCCCGCCGGGTGTTCGCGACCGGCCGGGCCATGGGGCTCGAGACGGTCGCCGTCTACTCCGACGCGGACGCCGACTCGCCGCACGTGGCCGAGGCCGACTACGCGGTGCACCTGCCGGGCAGCTCGCCGGCCGCCACGTACCTGCGCGGGGATCTGCTCATCGCCGCGGCGCGCAAGTGCGGCGCGGACGCGGTACACCCGGGATATGGCTTCCTTTCGGAGAACGCCGAGTTCGCCCGCGCGGTGATCGACGCCGGCCTGACCTGGGTCGGCCCGTCGCCCAAGGCGATCGCGATGATGGGCTCGAAGCTGGAGGCGAAGGCGCTGCTGGCCGAGGCCGGGGTGCCGATGCTGCCCACCGCCGTCGAGCCCGAGGACGTCGACGCCTTCCCGGTGCTGGTCAAGGCGTCCGCGGGCGGCGGCGGGCGGGGCATGCGCATCGTGCGCGACCGCGAGTCGCTGGCCGAGGCCGTGGCCGCGGCCCGGCACGAGGCGGCCGCGGCGTTCGGCGACGGGACGGTGTTCTGCGAGCGGTACGTCGAGCGCGCCCGCCACGTCGAGGTCCAGATCATGGCCGACTCGCACGGCAACGTGGTCCCCCTCGGCGAGCGCGAGTGCTCGATCCAGCGGCGGCACCAGAAGATCGTCGAGGAGACCCCCTCGCCGGCCGTCGACCCGTCGCTGCGCGAGAAGCTCTGCCAGGCGGCGATCACGGCCGCCCGCGCCGTGTCCTACGTCGGCGCCGGCACGGTGGAGTTCCTGCTCGCGCCGAACGGCGAGTTCTTCTTCCTGGAGATGAACACGCGGCTGCAGGTCGAGCACCCGGTCACCGAGTGCGTGGGCGGGGTCGACCTGGTGCGGCTGCAGCTCGTCGTGGCCGAGGGCGGCCCGCTGCCCTTCAACGGCCCGCCGCCGCTGCGCGGGCACGCGATCGAGGTCCGGCTCTACGCCGAGGACCCCGCCTACGCCTGGATGCCCTCGACCGGCACGCTGCACCGCTTCGACGTGCCCGGGGTGACGCACTCGTTCGGCCCGCTGCCCGGCCCCGGCCTGCGGCTGGACTCCGGCGTCGTGGACGGCTCGGTCGTCGGCGTGCACTACGACCCGATGCTGGCCAAGCTCATCGCCTGGGCGCCGACCCGCGCCGAGGCGGCCCGGATGCTCGGCGGGGCCCTGGCCCGGGCGCGCATCCACGGCGTGACCACCAACCGCGACCTGCTCGTGCGGGTGCTGCGGCACTCGGCGTTCCTCTCCGGCGGTACCGACACCGGCTTTTTGGATCGTCACCCCGAGGTCTTCGCGCCCCTGCTGTCCTCGGTCGACGCGGTGCGCCTGTCCTGCCTGGCGGCCGCGCTCGCCGGCGCCGCGCGGCGGGCCAAGACCGCCCTCCTGCCGGGGCTGCCCTCGGGCTGGCGCAACGTGCCCAGCGCCCTGCAGACGGTGGTGTACGAGGGGCCGACCGGCACGATCGAGGTCGGTTACCGGCTCGACCGCGCCAACGACCTCGCGGCGTGGGCGGTGCGCCGCGTCGACCCCGAGGACATCGGCCTGCCCGGCGCCGCGCTCGACCCCGCGGGCGCGCCCGACCACCCGCCGGCGGCGATCCTCTCCGCCACCGGCGAGCGGGTCGTGCTCGACGTCGGCGGCGTGCGGCTGCAGTTCGCGGTGCACGAGGTCGACGGGGTGTCCTTCGTGGACAGTCCCGAGGGCTCGGTGACCCTGACCGAGTGGCCGCGGTACCCGCTGCCCGTGGCCGACCAGCCGGAGGGCTCGCTCGTCGCGCCGCTGCCGGGCGCGGTCGGCCGGGTGCTCGTGGTGCCCGGCCAGCGGGTCGCGGCGGGCGACCTGCTGCTGACGGTGGAGGCGATGAAGCTCGAGCACCCCGTGCACGCCCCCACCGACGGCGTCATCAGCGACCTGCGGGTCGCGGCCGGCTCGCAGGTCGAGTCCGGCGCACTGCTGGCGGTGCTCTCCCCCTCATAGTTCGTTTGGAGCCTTGCGTGGACTTCGACTACACCCCTCAACAGCAGGACCTGCGCGACGCGGTGGCCAAGCTCGGCAAGCGCTTCGGCCACGAGTACTTCGTGCGCAAGGCCAAGGCCGGCGAGCACTCCGACGAGCTTTGGCAGGAGGCGGCCAAGCTCGGCTACCTCGGCGTCAGCGTGCCCGAGCGCTACGACGGCGGGGGCGGCGGCATCACCGAGCTGGCGATCGTCTGCGAGGAGCTGGCCGCGGCCGGCGCGCCGCTGCTGCTGCTCGTCGTCTCCCCGGCCATCGCCGCGACAATCATCGCCAAGCACGGCACCGAGGCCCAGCGGCAGGACCTGCTGCCCGGCTTCGCCGCCGGCACGCTCAAGGTCTGCTTCGCCATCACCGAGCCCGACGCCGGCTCCAACTTCCACAAGCTGACCACCGTGGCCCGCCCGTTCGAGGGCGGCTACTCGCTGACCGGCCGCAAGGTGTACATCTCCGGCGTCGACGAGTCCGACAAGATCATGCTGGTGGCGCGCCTGGAGGACGAGCGCACCGGCAAGCTCAAGCCGGCGCTCTTCGTCGTGCCGGCCAACGCGCCCGGCCTGACCGCCACCAAGATCGACATGGAGATCGTCAGCCCGGAGAACCAGTTCCAGCTGTACCTCGACGACGTGCGCGTCCCCGCCGGGGCGCTCGTGGGCGAGGACCCCGAGGCGGGCCTCCCGGCGCTGTTCTCCGGCCTCAACCCCGAGCGCATCACGGTGGCCGCGATGGCGTGCGGCACCGCCCGCTACGCCCTCGAGCGCGCCTCCACCTACACGGCCACGCGCGCGGTGTGGGGCCGGCCGATCGGCAGCCACCAGGGCGTCGCGCACCCACTGGCCCACGCGCACATCCAGGTCGAGCTGGCCCGGCTCATGGTCGCCAAGGCCGCCACCCTGTACGACGCGGGCCGCGACCTGGAGGCGGGCGTCGCCGCGAACATGGCCAAGTACGCCGCCGCCGAGGCCGCCGCGCTCGCGGTCGACACGGCGATCCAGTCGCTGGGCGGCAACGGCATGACCACCGAGTACGGCGTCTCCACCCTGCTGGGCGCGGTCCGGGCGGGCCGGATCGCCCCCGTCTCGCGCGAGATGATCCTAAACTTCGTCTCGCAGCACCTGCTGGGCCAGGAGAAGTCGTACTGAACCTCTGGGCTCGCTGCGCTCGCGGTGGGGGAGCTCCGCTCCACCCACACCCCCTCAAGATCTACGCCTGCGCGCTCGGGTGACGACGGCGGCACGGGTCCCATCCCGGGGCCGGGTCGCATTGACGACAACACCGGGGAGTGCCGGAACCATTCGCGGCCGTCGCTCCCCGGTCCCCGGATGTGGCTCCTGACACGCTGGACGGTGGCCGGCCAGAACGCCTAACGGGACTTGTGCAGCTGCTCGCCGGTCAGGGCGTTGTCGCCACGGCCGGCCAGGCACCGGAACGTGGTCGGGCCCGCCTTCTGCTCGGCCGCGCTCGGCAGCAGCACCTGGATCTCCCAGTTGGCCGCGCCGATGTTGACCGACACCAGGGTGCCGATGCTGCACACCGCGGTCACCTCCGGGGCCTTGCGGCTCGTGACCTTGCTGCCGGCCGCGAGGTCGCCGTAGGCGAAGACCTCCCACGTGTGCACGCCGTCGCACGAGGCCGGGGCGAGCTTGACGTCGAAGCACTCCGGAGTGCTGGAGCAGTGGGCGCGGTCGGCGGCGACCGGGCCGCAGGTGGTGGTCGCCGGGGCGGCGAGCGCCGAGGACGACGGGGTCGGGCCGGGGTCGCCGTCGCCGAAGCCGTACGCGACGGCGACGCTCACCAGGGCCGCGACCACCACCAGGCCCGCGGCCAGGCCGATCCACAGTCCCCGCCGGCTCCCGGCCGTGGGCTTGACCGGCGCGACGAACGGGTCGGACGGGGGCGCCTCCGGCGAGTTCGCGGCCGCGGCGACACCAGCCAGACCGCCGGACGACGGGCCGCCGGACGCCCCGGCGGCGCCGGACGACGGGCCTCCCGACGACGGGGCGGCGGCCGCGGCGGGCTGGAGGGGGTCGGTCGGGGGCTCCTCGGGGCCGGCCTCGTGCGGGACGGTCTGCTCCGGGTCGCGCGGGATGCCACCCAGGAACGGGGAGTCGAGCAGGCGGTCCGCCGGCGGCGGGGGCGGCAGCGGCGGCGACGTGTACACGGGCTCGAGCGGCGGCGAGCCCAGCGGCGGCACGAGCACCGGCGGGGTCGGCCCGAACTGCAGGGCGATCAGGGCGTCGCGCAGCTGCAGGGCGGTCGGGCGCCGGGTGTCGTCGTTGGCCATGCCGGCGCGCAGGATCGCCATGAGCTCGGGCGGGCAGCCGGGCAGGTCGGGGATCTGGTCGTTGAACATGTCGACAAGCGAGAGCAGGCTCGGCATCTGGTCCTCGCGCCAGCGCGGCGGGCGGCCGCGCATCAGCGCGTAGAGAGTCGCGCAGAGCGCGTAGACGTCGGCCGCCGGGCCCGGCGCGGCGTGGCGGAACGTCTCCGGCGGCGCGTAGGCGGGCGTGAGCACGTCGAGGGTGATCGACACGTCGCGCCACTCGGCCAGGATGGCCAGGCCGAAGTCGGCCAGGGCGGGCTCGCCGAAGCGGCTGAAGAGGATGTTCGCGGGCTTGACGTCGCGGTGCAGCACGCCCAGCGAGTGCGCGTCGGCGAGCGCGTCGGCGATCTTGAAGCCGACCTCGCGGACCTCGGCCGGGGTCAGCGGGGCGGTGCGCATGCGCTCGGCGTAGGAGCCGTCGCAGAGCTCCATGATCAGGTAAGGATGCCCGTCGCCGGTGATGCCCGCGTCGAAGAGGTCGACGACGTGCGGGTGGCTGGACATGCGCCCGGCCGCGCGGGCCTCGCGCATGAAGCGGCGCCGGTCGCGCTCGGTCTCCAGAGTCCGGTTCTCGACCTTGACGGCGACGTCGCGCCCGACCGACTCCTGCTGGGCGCGGTAGACGGTGGCGTACCCGCCACGGGCCAGCACCGAGAACCCGGTCAGTCCGGGCACCGAGGGGAGCGGAGCCGATGCGGTCACGCTAAGACGGTACGGCAGGGGTGGGACAGTTCTCCGTCACGCATCGGCCACAGCGGGCCGCCCGGACTCGGCGACCGCCGCAACGGAGTCGTTCGCGTACGCTCGGTTGGCCTCGATCGCCTCCTGGAGTACCGCCGCCGCATAATCGCGACCGCGGACGTCCTCGCCGGGGGCGTTCTGGGCCTGCCTGGCCCAGTCCAGCGCCTCGGTGGTGCGCCCGGCCGCCAGCAGCGCGGCGGCGTAGGCGGCCACGGCCTGGCGGCGCGAGAAGATCACTGAGGGGCCGGGACTCTCGGCGGCGACGCAGCCCAGCGTCTCCAGGGCCGTGGGCAGGTCGCCCTGGGCCAGTCGGGCCAGGCCGAACAGCACCCGCGGGCCGACCTTGGCCGCCTCGAGCACATCGTGGGTCTCGACGACCTGGAGCACGGCCCGGGCGTCGGCCTCAGCGGCGACGGGGTCGCCCCGGTCGAGGCTCACGAAGCCGCGCATGGTGCGCGACATGCCCAGCAGCAGCGGGTGCCCGGTCTTCTCGCCCCACTCGGTGGCGTCGCTGAGCAGGTCGTACGCGTGGGCCGGGGCCGACAGCTCGCGCGCGACCACGCCCCGCACGACAAGCGCCAGGCCGCGGCCCCAGTCGTCGCCGGCCGCGGCGAACTCGCGGTAGGCCCGCCGCGCCTCCCGGTCGGCCTCGGCCAGGTCGCCGCTCTCGGCCGCGGCGAACGCCTCGACCGCGCGCAGCGTGCCGACCGCCCACGCGTCGCCGACCCGCTCGCCGAAGGGCAGGAACGCCTTGGCCAGCCGCCGTGCCTCGCCGAGCCGGCCGGCGAGCAGCCGCACGAACGCCGTGGTGCCCCGCAGCCAGGCCCGCCCGACCGGGTCGCCGAGCTCGGCGAAGCGGCGCGCGGCCCGCCCGAGCGCCGCGTCGGCGCCGGCGAAGTCGCCGCGCGTGGTGGTGACCCAGGCCAGGTGTTGCAGCGACCACGCCTGGGCGCGCCGGTCGCCGGCGGTGACCGCGATCTGGAACGACTCGGCGAAGCGGCCCCCGGCCTCGGCCAGGCGGCCCTCGAGGAAGTCGGCCATGCCGAGCCGGCGCATGGCGTCGCCGCGCTCGTACGTCAGGTGCGCCGCCGTCGCCGCGTCCAGCGCCTCGGAGAGCGTGGTGTAGCTACGCCGGTGATCGCCCATGGCCCGGTAGGCCCGCCCGGCCACGAGCAGCGCGCCCACCTGCACGGCCGCGTCGTCGCCGGCGTTCGCCGTGATCTTCTCGGCGAGCGCGAGCGCCTCGGCCGTGCGCCCGAGCTGCAGCAGCGCGCGGGCGTGCACGAGCCGGTCGGCCGCGGGCAGCACGCCGCCGCCGAGGACCGCGGCCCGGTCGGCGGCCTGCGCGGCCTGGGCCGGCTCGCCGGAGGCCAGCGCGGCCCGGGCGGCGCGGGCCAGGGCCTGCACGCCCAGCGGCGCGGCCGAGCGGGCCAGCGAGTCCGGCCGCAGCCCGACCACGTCGGCGAGCCGGCCGGCCCGCTCGGCGTGCTCGGCGATGAACGCGTCCGCCGAGCCCAGGGTCATGTTGAGCCCGGCCACGTTGCCGGTGCCGCCGGCCGCGAGGAAGGTCGTGACGGCCGCGGACGCCCACCGCGAGAGCGCGGCGTGCCGCTCGGCCAGGTCGGCCTTGCCGATGCCCGCGTACGCCGCCTCGCGCAGCAGCGGGGTGGCGAAGGCGAACCCGCCCCGCCCGCGGCGCAGCATGCGGCGCTGCAGCAGCTCCTCCACGGCCCGCTCCAGCTCGACCGCGGCCACGACCGCGGGCCGGGCCGGCTGGCCGGGCGGGTTGAAGCGCAGCGCCTCGAGCGCCCGGGCGGGCACGGTGTCGCCGATGACGGCGGCGTCGCGCAGCACGGCCCGGGTGTCGGTGGGCAGCGCGTCGATGCGGGCCGCGAGCACGGCGGCGAGGTCGCGGGAGAGCAGCCGGCCGCCGAGCGAGCCGGGCGCGAGCCGCCAGCCGGGCGGGTCGGTGCCGGCCACGGTGGTCAGCGCGCCCCGCTCCTGCAGCAGGGTCACGAGCTCGGCGAGGTAGAACGGGTTGCCCTGGGCGGTCGCGAGGAGCCGGTCCTCGTCGGCCGGGGCGACCCGTCCGCCGCCGAGGTAGGAGGTCAGCAGCCGGGCTGCGTCCGCGCCGCGCAGGGGCGGGATCGGTACGACCTCGGCATCGGCGATCCGGGTCAGCACGCCGGCCGAGCGCACCAGCTCGGGCCGGCCGAGCAGCACGATGAGCACCGGGCCCTCGAGCCGCTCGATGGTGGCGCCGAGCGCGTCGAGCGTATCGGCGGTGGCGTCGTGCAGGTCGTCGACGGTCACCACGAGCGGCGTCTCGGCGGCCAGCCCCGACAGCAGCTCGGCCACGGCGGCGGGCACGGCGTCGAGGTCCAGCTCGTCGGCCTTGCCGCCGGGCGCGACCCAGGCGGTGTCGGCGGCGGCGCCGCTGTACCCGATCAGGCTCAGCAGCAGGTCGCTGGCGAACCGCGGTGGCTCCGGGCGCCCCCGCGCGGCCCGGGCCAGGCGCTGGGCGAGCCGGCGCAGCCGCTCCTCGACCGCCTCGCGGGTCAGCACGGCGTCGGGGGGCAGGCCGATCGCGGCGCGCACGAGGTCGGCCAGCGGGGCGAGGCGCCGCCGCTCGCCGAACGCGGCGCAGTGCACGGACAGCACGCGGGCGCCGCCGCCCGGGGCGAAGCCGGCGCTCGGGGTGTACCCGGCGCCGCCCAGGTAGCCGGCCGCGAAGCGCTCGATCTCGCCGGCCAGCCGCGTCTTGCCCAGGCCCGCCTCGCCGGTGAAGACCAGCACGCGCGGCTCCTGCCGGTCGGCGATCTCGGCGAGCCGGCCCGACACCCGGCCGAGCTCCGGCTCGCGGCCCACGAACGGCGCCTCGTCGCCGAGGCCGGAGCGGGTGCCGGGCGCGTCGAGCAGGCCGAGCAGCTCGTAGGCGTCGACCGGCTCCCGCTTGCCCTTCAGCCGCAGCGGGCGCAGCGCCCGCCAGGAGGCCAGGCGGCGGGTGGACGACGACGTGCGGTCGCCCGCGTACACCGCGCCGATGGCGGCTGCGTCGGCGAGCCGGGCGGCGGTGTTGACGGTGTCGCCGATGACCGTGTACTCGATGCCGGCCTGCACGCCCGCCACGACCGGCCCGGTGTTGAGGCCGATGCGCAGGCCGAGCGGGGCGCCGCCGCCGCGCTCGTCGTCGAGCACCCGCCGCACCGCGCGCTGCATCGACAGCGCGGCGCGCACGGCCCGCTCGGCGTCGTCCTCGTGCGCGACCGGCGCGCCGAACACGGCCATGATCCCGTCGCCGGTGAGCTTGTCGACGTGCCCGCCGAAGGTCTTGACCGCGCCCGCGAGCGCGGCGAGCACCCGGTCGGTGACCGCGCCGACCCGCTCCGGGTCCAGGTCCTCCGACCAGGCGGTGAAGTCCGAGAGGTCACCGAAGAGGACGGTGACGATCCGCCGCTCGGCCGCCGGCAGGGTGGCGGCCGCGGGCAGCGCGGAACCACAGTGGTGGCAGAACCGCGCACCGGGAACGGCCACAGTCCCGCACACCGAACACGTCACGCCGTCACCTCCGCAAGCTCCGGCGCCGCCGCGACGGACCGGACTGAGTCTCCTGGTGAGCGGCCCGTCCGCTTCGCTCCGGACCGCTCACGGTCGGTCCAAACCATCAAGACCCGGGTGTGATTCCCGTCGCAGGAAATCGAGCTGTGCGCGCACGCTCATCTCGGCCGCCGGCCAGAGCGAGCGGTCGACGTCTGCGTAGACCCGGGCCACGACCTGGGCGGCCTCGGTCGCGCCGGCCGCCACCGCCGCCCGCACCTGCTCCAGCCGGGCCTCGCGGTGCTGCCGGTAGTACCGGGCCGCGACGCCGGTGTCGGTGAGCGCCGGCCCGTGCCCGGGCAGCGCGGGGCGCCCGTCGAGCGCGGCCAGCCGGTCGAGGCTGCCGAGATAGTCGCCGAGGTCGCCGTCGGGCCAGGCCACGACCGTGGTCCCGCGCCCGAGGACGGTGTCGCCGGTCAGCACGATCTCCTCGCCGCGGTACCGCACGAGGAAGCAGACGGAGTCCTTGGTGTGCCCGGGCGTGACGAGCGGCTCGACCGTGAGGCCGTCCGCGTCGAGGCGGTCGAGTACCGGCGGGTGGTACACCCGCGCCGCGGTGAGCGTGGCCAGCCGCTCGACGCCCTCCGTGTGGTCGATGTGGCCGTGCGTGAGCACGATCGCGGCGACGGGGGCGTGCCCGGCGACCGCCCGCAGGTGCCCCTCGTCGAGGGGGCCCGGGTCGACGACGACGCTGCCGCCGCCGGGGGCGCGCAGCAGCCACGTGTTGGTGCCGTCCAGCGTCATCGGCCCGGGGTTGGGTGCGCGGACGAGCGTCACCCAGTCGGGCAACGCGGCGAGCACCTCGGCGGCGGGGATGGTGACGTGGCTTACCACGAACTGATCCTACGGCGGGGCTCTTCGCCCCACACGTCACCCGACCGGCCAGTAGACCGGCCCCTGGCTGGTCGCCCCGAGGCCGGTCCACAGCAGCCGTCAGGCGACCTCGACGATGGCCTCGACCTCGACCGGGGCGTTCAGCGGCAGCGCGGAGACCCCCACGGCGCTGCGCGTGTGCTTGCCGGCGTCGCCGAACACCTCGCCGAAGAGCTCGGAGGCGCCGTTGACCACGCCGGGCTGGCCGGTGAAGCCGGGCGCCGACGCGACGAAGCCGACGATCTTCACGACCCGCACGACGCTGTCGAGGCCGACGAGGGCCTCCACGGCGGCGAGCACGTTGATGCCGCAGTTGCGCGCGAGGTCCTTGGCCTGTTCCGGGGTGACCTCCGCGCCGACGAGCCCGGTGGCGGGCAGCGCGCCGCCGACCATGGGCAGCTGGCCCGACACGTAGACGTGGTTGCCCGTGCGTACGGCGGGAACATAGGCGGCCACCGGCGGTACCACCGGGGGAACGGTGATGCCGAGCTCGGCCAGGCGGGCGTGGACGTCGCCCATGTCAGCCGGCCTTCGGACGCTTGAAGTACGCGACCAGGTTCTCCGGGTTGGGGCCGGGCACGATGGCCACCAGCTCCCAGCCCTCCTCGCCGAAGTTGTCGAGGATCATTTTCGTGTTGTGGACCAGCAGCGGCGCGGTCAGGTACTCCCATTTCTGCATGTGGGGACAGTAACGCCGGGCCGTCCGGGTTTGTCGGGCACAGCCTGATATCGGGACCCCCCATCGGTGGCCGCGTGACGCTACTGTGAGGGCCGCCGTCGCGTGTGTCGCACAAAGGTGGGAGAAATGACGCAACCGCCCCCATACCCGGGTCAGCCCGAGTATCCGGGTCAACCCGGACAACCCGGTCAGCCGGGCTGGCCGCCGCCCCCGCCGGTGCAGGATCCGTTCGCCGTGCCGCCGCAGCCCGAGCAGTACACGGTGCAGCCGCCGCAGCCGGACCCGTACGCGCCACAGCCGGACCCCTACGGCCCGCCGCCCACGTCGGCGCCGCCGATGTCCGGGCAGCCGTACGCCCAGCCCTACGGCCAGCCGACCGGGCAGATGCCCACCACCGGCGCGTTCGGGCAGCCCACGGGGCAGTTCCCGCCGCCCACCGGCCAGTTCCCGACGGGTCCCATGGGCGCGCCGACCAGCGGGATTCCGCAGCCGGGCATGGCGCCGCCGTTCTCCGGCCCGCCGGCGCCGGGCTACCCGGTGTACCCGCAGCAGGCCCCGGTCAAGAAGAAGCGCGGCCTGATGATCACGCTGATCATCCTGGGCGTCGTGATCGTGCTCTGCGGCGGTGGCGGCGCCGCGGCCTACTTCGTGGTGCAGAACAACCAGGGCACGGGCGCGCCGACGGCGGTCGAGGCGGTCAACAGCTTCCTCACCGCGGTGTACAAGAACAAGAACAGCGAGGAGGCGCTCAAGTACGTCTGCTCCTCGTCGCGCAACAAGGAGAAGCTGAACGCGCGGATCGACGACATCCGCAAGTACGACGCGAGCCTCAGCAGCCCGACGTACACCTGGCCGACCCCGACCGTCGAGAAGCAGACCGGCGACGAGGCCACGCTGGCCACCACGGTGAAGGTGACCACCAGCGACGAGAAGGTCGCGGAGACGAAGTACCACTACATCGCCTCCAAGGGCAAGGGCTGGTTCGTGTGTGAGATCACCGCCGGGTGACGGATGGCCTCGACCAGGTAGCGTCGAGGGCGTGACGGCGCGCGAGACTTCGGACGGGCGGGGCGGCTACGGCTGGCCCGCCCGTCTGCATGTGGTCACCGGCAAGGGCGGCACGGGCAAGACGACCGTGGCCGCCGCCCTCGCGCTGGCACTGGCGCGCGACGGGAAACGGACCCTCCTGATCGAGGTCGAGGCGCGGCAGGGCATCGCCCAGCTCTTCGACCGCGATCCGCTGCCCTACCAGGAGCTGCGCATCGCCTCGGCCCGCGGCGGCGGGGAGATGCGGGCGCTGGCGGTGGACGTCGAAGAGGCGCTGCTGGAGTACCTGGAGATGTTCTACCGCCTCGGCGTGGCGGGCCGGGCCCTGCGCAAGGTCGGCGCGGTCGACTTCGCCACCACGGTCGCCCCGGGCCTGCGCGACGTGCTGCTGACCGGCAAGATCAAGGAGGCGGTCACGCGGACCGTCGACGGCCGCCGGGTCTACGACGCCGTCGTGCTCGACGCCCCGCCGACCGGCCGGGTGGGCCGCTTCCTCAACGTGACGGCCGAGACGGCACGGCTGGCCAAGGTCGGCCCGATCAAGACCCAGAGCGAGGGGGTGGCGGCCATCCTGCGTTCGCCGATGACCGCCGTGCACGTGGTCACCCTCCTGGAGGAGATGCCGGTCCAGGAGACATCGGACGCGATCGAGGAGCTGACCCGCCTGGGCATCCCGATCGGCACCGTGATCGTCAACGCCACCCGCCCGCCGGTGCTGGCCGGGGTGAAGGTCACGCAGGCCGACCTGCGCCGCGGGCTGACCGCGGCCGGGTTGCCGGTCGACAAGGAGCTGCTGGGCGGCCTGGCCGGCGAGGCGCGCGCCTACCAGACCAAGGTCGCCGCCGAGTCCTCCCTGCGCGCGGAGCTGCAGGGCCTCGGCCGACCGGTGGTCGAGCTGCCGGTCGTCCCCGAGGGTGTGACGGCGGCGACCCTCGAGTCGCTCGGTGATCTGCTCCTCACGACTGCTTGAGGATGCCCGCAGCGGATACGCTCGCAGAGTGCCTCCCACTGCCGAGACGCGGTCACCCGGCCTCGATCTTGATGCGATCCTCGCCGACCGCGCGATCCGGATCGTGGTCTGCTGCGGCTCGGGCGGCGTCGGCAAGACGACGACGGCCGCCGCGCTCGCGCTGCGTGCGGCCGAGGAGCACGGCCGGCGCACGGTCGTCCTGACCATCGACCCGGCCCGGCGGCTGGCCCAGGCCCTCGGCCTCACCGAGCTGGACAACACGCCCCGCCAGGTCAAGGGTCTCCAGCCGGACTCGGCCGAGCTGCAGGCCATGATGCTGGACATGAAGCGGACCTTCGACGAGGTCGTGCTCGCGCACACCGACCCGAAGAAGGCCGAGGAGATCTTCGCCAACCCCTTCTACCAGGCCATGAGCTCGACGTTCTCGGGCACGCAGGAGTACATGGCCATGGAGAAGCTGGGCCAGCTGCGGGCGCGCGAGGAGTGGGACCTCATCGTGGTCGACACCCCGCCGTCGCGCTCGGCGCTGGACTTCCTCGACGCGCCGGCCCGGCTGTCGCGGTTCCTCGACGGCCGGATGCTGCGTCTGCTGCTCGCCCCGGCGCGGGCCGGCGGCCGCAGCGTGTTCAACCTGGTCTCGGCCTCGTTCGGGCTGTTCAGCCGGACCGTGACCAAGATCCTGGGCGCCCAGCTGCTTACCGACCTGTCGGGCTTCGTCGGCGCGCTGGACTCGATGTTCGGCGGCTTCCGCGAGCGCGCCGAGCAGACGTACCGCGTGCTGCAGGCCCCCGAGACGGCGTTCCTGGTCGTCGCGTCGCCCGAGCCCGACGCGGTGCGCGAGGCGGTCTACTTCGCCGGGCGGCTCGCGGCCGACCGCATGCCGCTGGCGGGCCTGGTGCTCAACCGGGTGGTGCCGGTCGCGGCGTCGGCGCTCGCGGCGGACGACGCACGGGCGGCTGCGGAGCGTCTCGACGAGCTCGGCGACCACCGGGCGACGGCGGAAGTGCTGCGGGTGCACGCGGACCTGGCCGACCAGCACGATCGGCAGGCGGCGGTCTCCGGCCGGTTCCTGCGCGCCCACCCCGGCGTGCCGGTCGTCCGCATTCCGGCCCAGCCCGCCGACGTCCATGACCTCGACGGGCTGCGCGCGATCGGAGCGACTCTCGCGTAGCGGCTGCGATCAGCCGGTCGGCACCAGCTCCTTGGTCTCCTTGCTGACGCCGTCGCGGTCCATGGCCGCTTCGAACATCTTGCGCCAGCTGGGCACCTGCGGATGACGGCGCAGCAACGCGCGGCGCTCGCGCTCGGTCATGCCGCCCCACACCCCGAACTCGATCCGGTTGTCGAGGGCGTCCGCCAGGCATTCGTACCGCACGGGGCAGCTCCGGCAGATCCGCTTCGCCACGTTCTGCTCGGCACCCTGGACGAACAAGGCGTCCGGGTCGCCATTGCGACACGCGGCGATGCTGGGCCAGTCGACGACCATGCTCATATTTCCTCTTCCCCCCTTGGACTCCCCCCGGGTCCATCCGCCGGTCTTGCCCCGGCGAAAAGCGCCCAAACCACGTCCCCCCATGGCATTCGGGTGCAGTTCGCCGGATTGCCCGGCGCGACAGCTGGGTCCCCGGCCACGGGAACCCCGAAAGGAGCTTTCCGGAACATCATGTTCTGTAGTCGTTCAGTTACGTAAAGTTGTTGCACCGGGTTGCCCGGCCTTTCGCGATCCACCAAAAGGCCGGTTCGTGCTAGCGGTGCGCCACTAACGGGTGTGATTTGCCCAAACTGCCGACGACCCCCGTGCGGCGTGCCGCAGAATCGGAACTGGGTCAACCTCACACTCGGTGTGACGCGTCTAGGACAACGAGGGCGCGTCCATCTGGACGCGGCCTCCTGACGTCGTCCCGTAGTCTGAGGCGGTGACCTGGATGCGCAAACGCGAGCACGGCCTGCTGCCCAACGCGGCTTCTCTGCTGCTGTGTGGGCTCTTGGCCGGACTGGTGGTGGCCGCGGCCGCATTCCCGGCGGTTGCGATGTCCGGTCTGGCCGCGAAGGCCGGATCCGACACGTTCGAGAACCTGCCGACCGACATCGACGTGCTGCCCTCGCCGCAGATCTCCTACGTCTACGCCTCCGACGGCAAGACGCTGCTGGCGATGATGTACGACGAGAACCGCCGCGACGTGAAGATCGACGACGTCGCCCCGGTCATGCAGCAGGCGATGGTCGCGGCCGAGGACAACCGGTTCTACGAGCACCGCGGGGTCGACGTGAAGGGTGTGGCCCGCGCGTTCGTGGCCAACCAGAACGCCGGCGGGCAGACCGAGCAGGGCGCCTCGACGCTCACGATGCAGTACGTGCGCCAGGCCATCGCCTACTCCGCGCGCACGCCGCAGGAGGTCGTGGACGCCACCGACAAGACGCCCACGCGCAAGCTGCGCGAGATGAAGTACGCGATCGACCTCGAGAAGAAGCTCTCCAAGAAGGAGATCCTCGAGCGGTACCTCAACATCGCGCCCTTCGGCCACGGCGCCTACGGCGTCTTCGCGGCCGCGCACGTGTACTTCGAGAAGGACCCCAAGGACCTCACGCTCCCCGAGGCCGCGCTCATCGCCGGCCTCGTCAAGGCGCCCGGCACCAACGACCCGGCCACGGCCGAGGGCCTGCCGCGGGCGCTGGAGCGGCAGAAGTACGTGCTGAACCAGATGGTCTCGATGGGCTACATCGACAAGGCCGCGGCCGACGCCGCCAGCGGCGTGAAGCTCACCATCGTCGGCAAGCGCACTCCCGAGGGCTGCGAGTCGATCCAGCGCCCGGAGCTCGGCGCGGGCTTCTTCTGCGACTACATGCGCCGCTGGTGGACCGACCAGAAGGTGTTCGGCGAGGACCAGTACCAGCGCGCCAACCGGCTGCGGGCCGGCGGCTACACGGTCATCTCCTCGCTCGACATCCAGACGCAGACGGCGGCGTTCCGGTACGCCCAGGACCAGCCCTTGGTCTCCAAGGACCAGAAGGTCACGCTGGGCCAGTCCAACGCGATGATGCTCGCGGCGATCCAGCCCGGCACCGGCCGCGTGACCGCCCTGGCCACCAACCGCAACTTCAGCAACGACCAGACCCAGAACGGCAGGAACACCAACCCGGACAAGAAGAACCAGAAGGGCAACTGGCCCAACACCACGGTGCCGATCATCACCGGTGACACGGACATCCCCGGCTACCAGGCCGGCTCCGCGTTCAAGATCTTCACCGCGGTCGCGGCCCTCGAGTCCGGGCTGCCGCTGGCCACGACGATCCAGACGGAGAAGCAGTTCGTCTCCGACTTCATCATCAGCGCCGGCAGCCCCGCCGCCTGCAACGGCAACCACTACTGCCCGAAGAACTCCGGCGGCCAGTCCGGCCCGTACAACATGTGGACCGGCTTCGGCAGCTCCATCAACACGTTCTTCGTGCCACTGGAGCAGCAGGTCGGCGTCGACCACGTGGTCGACGTGGCCAAGCGCATGGGCATCCAGTTCAACGCGCCCGAGGACGCCAAGCTCGCGGCCAACCCGAAGGGCTGGGGCGCATTCACCCTGGGCGTCTCGGCGACGACCCCGCTGCAGCTGGCCAACGCCTACGGCACGCTCGCCGCGGACGGCGTGTACTGCGAGCCGACCCCGATCCTCGAGGTCAAGGACAACAGCGGCAAGAAGGTCGACGGACTCGACCCCAAGTGCAAGCAGGCCATCGACCCCGAGGTCGCGCGCGCGGCCGTCGACATGGCCCGCTGCCCGGTCGGCGACCAGTCGGCGTCGGGCAAGTGCGCCGGCGCCACCGCCGGGTACGCCCGGGACTTCGTGAAGCGGCCGATCGCCGGCAAGACAGGCACGACGGACTCCGAGAAGAGCGCCACGTTCACCGTCATGACCAAGCAGCTCGCGGTCTCCGGCTTCCTGACCGACCCGGACTGGCCCGAGACCAACAAGGACATGAAGCACCCGCCGGTCAACTACGCCGCGCTGGGGGTGCTCCGCGACGGCCTGGCCGGCCAGCCGGTCGTGCAGTTCACCCCGCCGACCAAGGACCGCTCGCAGGGCAAGCTGGTCGACATCCCGTCGGTCAAGTGCCTCTCGGTCGACCAGGCCCGGGCCAAGATCAAGAACGCGGGCTTCTCGGTCTCGGTCGCCTCCGGCCAGGTCGCCTCGCAGTGCCCGCCGGGCACGGTGGACCGCACCAACCCGGCCGGCTCCACGGTCAAGGGCAGCTCGGTCCAGCTGGTCGTCAGCAAGGGCCCGGGCGCGCCGGCCGCGCCCTACGCCGGCAACAACGGCGGCGACAACAACGGCGGCGGGAACGACGCGGTGCCCAACGGCGACGTTCCGAACGACAACGGCAACTGCCCGATCCCGTGGGTGTGCTGATCACCTGAAGGCATGAAAAACGGCGGGCACCCCCTTGAGGGGCGCCCGCCGTTTTCGCTGTCGGGTTTGCGTCAGCCCGCGGTCAGCTGCGCCTTGACGAGTGCGGCGACCCGGCCGCCCTCGGCGCGCCCGGCGACCGCGGCCTGCGCGGCCTTCATCGCCGGCCCCATCTGCTGGGGACCGCTGAACCCGCCGGCGGCGAGGGCCTCGCGCACGATGCCGGCGAGCTCATCCTCGGAGAGCTGCTTCGGCAGGTACCCCGTGATGACCTCCTCCTCGGCGCGCTCCTTCGCCGCCTGGGCCTCGCGGCCCGCGCCGGCGAACGCGTCGGCGGCCTCGCGCCGCTTCTTGGCCTCCTTGGTGAGCACCGAGAGGATCTCGTCGTCGGAGAGCTCACGGGCGGACTTGCCGGCGACCTCCGCGTTTCGCACCGCGGCGATCGCCATCCGCAGGGTCGACGTCACCAGCTCGTCACGAGCCTTCATGGCGTCGCGCAGGTCGGATTCCAGGCGTGCCTTCAACATGAGAAAAGTCTATCGGTCGGATCATGCTCATATTCCGTTGCAAAAGCGCCGGTAGGCTGAGCGGATGCGCTCGAAGACCGTTCTGCGACTCGCGGCCGGCACCGTCGCCGCCGGCGCCGCCACCTTTGCCTACGCCTCGCTCGTCGAGCGGAACATGTTCACCCTGCGCCGCTTCGACGTGCCGGTGCTCGCCCCCGACGCCGAGCCGCTGCGGGTGCTGCACATCAGCGACCTGCACATGATGCCGGGCCAGCACCGCAAGCAGCGCTGGGTGGCCGAGCTGGCCGGCACCGACCCCGACCTGGTCATCGTGACCGGCGACAACATGGCCCACGTCGACGCCGTCCCCGCCGTCGTCCGCGCGCTCACGCCGCTGCTGGACCGGCCCGGCGCGTTCGTCTTCGGCTCCAACGACTACCACGGCCCGGTGTTCAAGAACCCGCTCGGGTACTTCAACAAGCAAAAGCCGTACGTGCAGGGTGCCGCGCTGCCCGCCGAGGAGCTGCGCGACGTGCTGGCCGGCTCCGGCTGGGCCGACCTGAACAACGCCCGCACCACGATCAAGGCGGGCGGCCGCACCGTCGAGCTCGTCGGCGTCGACGACCCGCACGTCGGCCGCGACGACTACGACGCCGTCGCCGGCCCGGCCGCGGCCGACGTCGACCTGCGCATCGGCCTGACCCACTCCCCCGAGCCGCGCATCCTCGACCGCATGGCCGACGACGGCTTCGACCTGCTGATGGCCGGGCACACCCACGGCGGGCAGGTCGCCGTCCCGTTCTACGGCGCCCTGATCACCAACTGCGGCCTCGACCGGAGCATGGCCAAGGGCCTGCACCGCTGGCCCTTCTCGGAGTCGTACCTGCACGTCTCGGCCGGCCTGGGCACCCACCCGACCGCGCCGATCCGCTTCGCCTGCCCCCCGGAGGCAACCATCCTGACCCTCATCCCGCGATGACCGCCCAGGCCGAGTCGCTCCCGGCCCCGGTCGGGGCGATCCGCAAATGGCCGCGGCGGGCCGCCTACGCAGGCATCGCCGGGGCCGCCGGGCTCGCCGTGCTCCTGCCTACGGGCACCGCCGGGGCGGGCTGGCTCCTGGCCGGGCAGGTCCTCAACGTGAACGGCACGCGGGTGTACCCCGTGCGCGTACGCGCCTACGCGGGCAACCGGATGACGCTGACCCGCACCCCCGACACGGCGCGCAACATCCCGCTGTCGTTCGTCTGGGCCACGGGCCACGCCGTCCTCGGCGACGTCATCTCCGTCGACCGCGCCACCGTGACCCGCGAGGTGGCCCAGGTCACGCGGGGCGCGCTGACGACGGGCGTGCGCGGGTACACCTCGGGCTACGTCTTCGAGGGCGACCCGTCGAGCGCCCGCGGCCTGCCGTTCGACGAGGTGATCGTCCCGGGCGAGCTCGGACCGCTCCCGGCGTGGCTCGTCCCGCCGACCGGCCCGGCCGACGACACCTGGATCATCGCCGTGCACGGCCGCGGCGCCCCGCGCGGCGAGGCCCTGCGCGCCCTGCCCACCCTCGCCGCCTCCGGCCACCGAACGCTCGTCGTCTCGTACCGCAACGACCCGGACGCCCCGCCGTCCTCCGACCACCGCTTCCACCTCGGCCACACCGAGTGGCGCGACGTGAAGTCGGCGATCGACTATGCCCGCTCGGCCGGCGCCCGCGACGTGATCCTCATGGGCTGGTCGATGGGCGGCGCCGCGATCCTCAACCTGCTGCGCGAGTGGAACCACGACGGCTTCCTGCGCGCCCTGGTCCTGGACTGCCCGGTGGTCGACTGGAACGAGACGCTGCGCATGAACGCCCGCCAGCTCAACGTCCCCCCGGTCTGGACCTGGACGGCGCTCAAGCTCATCCAGCACCGCCTGGGCGTCGGCGGCGCCGACCTCGACTACCGCCCGCTGGCGGCCCGCCTGGACGTGCCCACCCTGCTCTACGTGGACCACGACGACCGCACCGTGGCGCCGGCCCCGACCGTGGACTTCGCCCACGCCGCGGCCGAGCACGTGACCCTTGTCGAGACCCGTGAGGCGGGTCACTGCCGGGGCTGGAACCTGGATCCCTCCGTGTACGAGCAACACCTCGCGTCGTTCCTGAAGTCGGTATAGGCCCAGCTCAGCCCGGCTCCGACCGGCACGGGGGATACCGAGTTGGGGATGCGACGGGCGTGGGCTACGATTACTCGGCACGCTCGGGGTATAGCGCAGCTTGGTAGCGCGCTTCGTTCGGGACGAAGAGGCCGTCGGTTCAAATCCGGCTACCCCGACTTCGTGAAACACCAGGCCAGGGCCGGTTTCCTTCACCAAGGAAGTCGGCCCTGAATCGTGTTCCGGCTCTCGCTGGGGGCACCTCGGGGGCAACTGGCGTAGCAACGCCATCACGGTTCCTCCCGCAGCAGACGATCCAGCACCGCCACCGGTGAACCCGCTGCCATCCGCCGTCGCTCAGCCAGTGCACCGTGCGTTCTGGGCCGGACACCCGCTCCCGCACCGGCAGCAACGCTGCATACAGGTCACAGGCGGCCACCGCGTCCCCCGCCTTCCCCGTCCAGGTGGCAAGGTTGCCGCGGGCGGTCAGTCTCCAACAGCGGGCAACGTACGCCCGCGTCGTCTTTGTGAGAGGCGCCACTTTAATGTCAGCGCTCATGTGCCGTTCGGATGTCAGCGGATGCGCCACCGGTGACATCTGGGCCGGGCCGGCTACGCGGTGCGCGAACCCGCCATGGCGGCGACGAGATGGTGGCAGTCGATGCGAAGGCCCGGTTCGATCCCGGCTCGGTCCGCCAGCAGCGGATGGTCGGCCGTGCGTTGCGTGTCCGCGGCGAGTTGGCGCAGCCGAGACGTCAGGTCGTGCGGGACACCATCAACATGCTCGGGCGAGGTCGGGGGCGCGATAGCGGGGCGTCCCACAGCCGCACCTCCCGCCGGCGCCGCCGGTGGCCGGCCAGGTTCCGTCCGGGGCGATCGCCACCGACCGCACCGGCCCGGTGGGGCCGGTCAGCTCGGCGCGGGGCTGGCCGGTGGCGGCGTCCCACAGCCGCAACTTCCCGTCGACGTCGACGGAGCACGGCGCGAAGCGCCCGACCTGTCGCGGAAAAACGGCGCCCAGGGAACCCCGAGGCGCCGCGCGAAGGTTCTACCGGCTCAGAGCTCGTAGCCCCAGTAGTCAGCGGGGTCGTAAAGCCCGATCAGCACGTGCTGGTCGCAGTAGGCGTAACTGGTCGCTCCGCCACTCTTCCACGGGCCGTATCGCGTGTACGCGTAGTTGTCGCACGTGACCCAGGCGCGATACGAGCCGCTGCCGCCGGTGCAGAATGCGCCGGTGCCGACTGCGACCCCGTTCCAGGTGATCGGGTAGCTCGAGCATCCCGACGGGGTGGCCGAGGCGGGCTCGGCGAGCGCCGACAGCGCCCCGACGACCACCGCGGCGACCACGACACCCCGGCCGATGTACCGCTTCACGCGGCGACTCAGTGCCGACTCCATGAACACCTACTCCCTGTTGTGTTCGCGGCCCCACTGAGCCGCGCGGAGATCATGTTCATCGAGACATTTCTTGATGTCAATTAAACAAGGGATCTATTCGCGCCATCCGCACTCGAGACGCGAAGCGTCCCCAGGACGGCCCTGGAGACGCTTTCGAAGGCTTGCTGCTTACGTGATGTCGTCCCAGCGGCTGTCGAGCGGGCGGGGCTTCTCGACCGGGGTCGGGGGCCGCGACCGGGGTAGCAACAGCGCAGGGCGTCCGCGAGCGACAGGCCCCGTCCTCGTTCTCTCGCTCGCGGTGCAAGTGGGCCTTGCCGCATTGACCCCCAATGGGTACTCCGGCGTGCTCCAGCATGAAGGGCCGCCGGCAGACACCTCAACGGTCAGCCGTGCTATCCCGCCCACAGGTGCCGGATGAGCGCCGCGGTCACCGTGGGTGCCGCGTTGCATCCACCAGTCCGCCTTTGCCGTTCCACCAGCGCTCAACCACCCGCACCAGCGCAGCGGATCGCCCCACGTACGAACCGGCAGCTCGGCCAGTCCGGGCGCAAACTTTCCACACGTCTTCAAGGCGGCCTCCGGCCGCTGCGCGGCCGCTCGGGAACTCGCCGCGCCTTGCCGCTTCGCTCACGGCGCGGCGGCCCCCGGCGGACGCGCGACCTCGGCCGAACACGACGATGCCCAGCGCTCACCGGCTCGGTGAACGCTGGGCACGGGGAGGCGAGGTACTACGTTTCGTTGCCCAACAGGAGGTCGACGTCCGCAGCTTCTACATGCTGATCCGCCTCGTGCACCACAGTCACCACCAAGAACAGTCCTTCGGCCGGCGCAGGACGACTTGACAGCATCCATCCCTCGGGCAACAGCACACTTGGTCTTGCCCACATGTCGTGCAGGTGAACGTCGCCGTGGAACTGCGCCCCGCGCAGGGAGGCGTCGCCGTGGAACTGCGCCCCGACCACGGCGAAACGGTTGACTGTGCAATCGCGCATCACGAGGTTCACCAGCACTGCACCGGTTAGATCGACGTCGAGCCTTGCACCGTCGGTGCTGAACCAGTAGCGGCTGCTCGGACCTTCGCCATTCGGTCCGACCGTCACATGGGTTGTCAGCAGTCGCTGCGCGGTAAGGCGAACCTCAAGCTCCTGACGACGTTGCGAGTCCTCAGCGCGGTCCGGAACGTCAGCGTCCGCCGCAAGATACCCCGGGGACCCTTCTGCGTTCCGCCGCAGGACCTCGGCAGGCGGATCGAACGGCATGCGCAAGTAGGCACACCACACGTCGAACACCGTCTGACGCAGCTTCGGATCGTCCTGGCCCAGCCGCTCCAAGGCGTACAAGCCAGCCAGCCGTACCGGCGCCTTTTCGCTGCCAAGCTGATCCGCCGCCGCTACATACAGTGCAGTGGTTCGCTGCTCCAACGCATCGGCCTCCGCGAACCGCTGCGCCGCCTCCGCGAACCGCTGCGCCTTCTCCGCCTCACGCTGCGCCCGCTCACTCAGCGTCTGCCGACGCAACGTCATCAGCAACGTCGCTCCCGCCGCCAAACCAGCCGCCACCGTCAGCCCTGTCTTGATCCGATCCAGCCGCAACGACTCCGGATTCACGACACCCGTCGGCACCGTCGGGACCGGCGACCACACCCCCAGCAGCCACATCGCCAGAGCACCACCGGCCAGCACGACCACCACGACCGCGGACATGACCGGCCAGAACGGCATAGGGCGCAACGGCACATCGTCCGTCACAACCGGCTCGACAGCCGACGCGGCGGGCCGCCGCTCGACCCACCAACGCCTCGGAGTACGCACGACCGTCATTGTGGCCATCCGTGTCCACGGAATCGGCCACCCGTCACGTCGATCGTGGTCGGTCAAGCGGCCAGCATCAACGCGCGCCGACCCGCGCCCACGAGGCCGAAACGATCCGGGCTCCAGCCCATCGGACGCACGACCGTTGCTCCCCGCCGGACACCGGTCGCTCCGCTCCCTGCCACCACCGTTGCCGTCGCGCCCACGTGGGAGAAGCTGGAGAGCTATCAGAGTGACCGGCGCAAGCGTGAGAAACCACCCGTTGTCGTCGTCCCCTGGGTAGTCCTTTGCGAACCGTTCGACGGACAGGTCGGGGAACTCGTCACACAAAGCGGCGAAGGCTGAACAAAGCCAATCAGGAAGAGGCGCGCCGCGCAGCCGGTGCATCGGTTTCGCGGCAAATCACGAATGGGGCATCTGACCTCGCCGCTGCCGAGCTGCCGCCCTCCGGCGATTTCGGCGCCCGGGCCGGCACCGCCGACGGCACGGCGCTGCTGATGGGCGGCGACCGCGCCGGCGACGCCATGCTCGTCCATCTCGGCGGCCGCACCGATCGGCAGCTCGGACCCGGCGGCGAGCGGGCGGCGGCGACGGCGATCGGCGCCGACGGCCGGACGGTCGCCGGAGCGGTCATCAGCGGCGAGCAGACCCGCCCGGACGTCTGGCACCGTGCCTAGGGCCTGCGGCTTCGCAAGATCACGCAGGCCGGTTGGGTTATTTGCCCCTTTCGGTACGAAGAGTTCGGGTGTCTCCGATCCGGCCACCCGAAGGACGCCCCGGGATCCGGCGGCGTGCTACCTTCGCCGTCGCGCGCGTGTGATGGCTCGGAGGTAGCAAGTGGCGAACCGTTCAACCCAGACGGCGGATCCGGAGCCCGAGGTGCGGCTGCGGTTCGGCGACCGGCAGCTGGCCTGGACGCTGATGGCGTTCTCGGCGGTGCTCTACGCGATCGCCGCGAAGATGCGTCTCGGCATGCCGCCGCTCGGCGACGAGCCGCACTATCTGATCATGAGCATCGCGCTCGGGAAATACCACACGTTCGACCTGACGCAGGCCTACGCCAACGGTGACTACCGGGTGTTCTACCCGGACAACATCGAGGCGCACGTGTACCCCAACGCCGACGGCATCATGGTGCCGCTGCACAACTTCGGCGGGCCGATCCTGTGGACCATCCCGTACGAGATCTGGGGCCGCTACGGCGCTCAGCTCGTCGTCGTGCTGGCCAGCGTCCTCACCGTCGGCGTCATGTACCGCATCATGCGCGAGCTCGGCATCGTCCGCTCCTACGCGACGATCGTCACCGGGCTCTTCGTGGTCGCCACGCCGCTGTACATGTACGCCTCCATGCTGTTCATCGACCCGTTCGGCGCCCTGTTCGTCGCGTACGCCGTGCGCGTGCTCGTCGCCGCGCGGCCGGCCAAGTGGCAGGTCGCGCTCGCCTCGGCCGGGCTGGGCTGGATGCCCTGGGTGCACGGCCGGTTCACGCTGTTCACCGTGATCCTCGGGGTGCTGCTGCTCCTGCGGGTCGACCGCGGCGGCCTCAAGGGCGTGCGGGCGCTGACGGCGTACATCCCGGCCGCGGTGCCGATGGTCGTGCTCCTGCTCGCGCTGGAGATCTTCAACTACACGCACTACCGGTCGCTGAGCCCCGCCCCCGGCAACTCCGCGCTCGGCGACGGGCTGTTCCAGATCCCGCCGCAGACCGGCCTCGCGGGCATTCTCTTCGACCGGCAGTACGGCCTCATCAGCCACTTCCCGGTGCTCGCCCTGGCCGTGCCCGGCATGTTCCTGGTTGGCCGGCGCCACGGCCGCATGCAGTCGCACTGGATGCTGCTCGCGGTGATCCTGCCGTACATCCTGGCCGTCTCGACGTTCCGCACCTGGTGGGCCGGGTTCACGCCACCCGGGCGACTGCCGGTCGTGCTCGTGCCGCTGCTCGCGTTCTACGTGGCGGTGACCCTGCAGCGCCTGCACAACTGGCTGCCGCTGGCGCTGTCCATGCTCACCGGCCTGGTCGGCTTCGCGATCACGGTCACCGGCGACGTCATGCTGCTCGGCCGCTTCACCTCCAGCGGCGGCGACGCCAACGACCCGGTCCTGACCTGGCTGGCCGCCCGCATCCGCGAGCCCCACGCCGCACGGATACTCCCGGCCGTGGAGACCAACCCGGGCACGGGCCAGAACTACTGGCCGTGGTACTTCGTCTTCGCCGCCTGTGTGGCGGTGGCCGTCCTGTGGGGGCGGCTGGCCCCCGCCGACCGAATGCCGGACCGTCCGCTGTGGAGCGTCATCCCGACCCCGCGCGAGCTGCTGGCAACGGTCCGCCGACGCCCGGTGCCGGTGCCGACGCCCGCCCGGGCCGCGCAGCCGCCGCGGCCCGTGCCCGCCGCCGTACCCGAGCCGGTGCCCGTGCCGGCCGGCGAGCCGCCGGAGGAGTCGGAGGCCGAGTCGGAAAATCCCCGGCTCGACTGGCCTTACCCGCCGTCAGATCGGACCCCATAGGCCAACAGATGTGGCCCGCGCCGAGGCGCGGGCCACATTGCAGTTGCCAGTGCCGCTGAAGACGGTGCCCTGGGCGAACGCGCTGCCCAAGCGCGGGAACGCAAGATCGAGACGAATCCGGAAACGTGCCGGCGGTCAGAAGATCTTGCCGGGGTTGAGGATGTTGTCCGGGTCCAGGGCGGCCTTGATGGAGCGGTGCGCCTTCAGGCCGGTCGGGCCGATCTCGCGCGCCAGCCAGTCGCGCTTGAGCAGGCCCACGCCGTGCTCGCCGGTAGAGGTGCCGCCCAGGGACAGGCCCAGCGACATGATGGCGTCGAAGACCTTCTGGCCCTGCGCCAGGCTCACCGCGTCGGAGCGGTCGATCACGATTATCGGGTGCAGGTTGCCGTCGCCGGCATGGCCGACGGTCGCGACCACCACGCCGTGCTCCTGGGCGATGCGCTCGATGCCCTCGATCAGCTCGACCAGCCGGGTCCGCGGTACCGCCACGTCGTCCACCATGATCCCCCCGCCCAGCGGGAACAGGTGCGCCGCGAAGTGCTCCAGGGCCGGGTGGGCCAGGCGGCGGGCGGCGAGCAGCGCGTCGGCCTCGGCGGCGTCGGTGGCCACGAAGACGTCCGCGGCGCGGGCCTGGTGGCACATGGCCGAGATCGCCGCGAGGTCGTCCGGCGCGCGGACGCCCGAGTCGACGGAGGCGATCAGCAGCGCCGCCGCGGTGGTGGGTAGACCCATCGGGCGGTACGCCTCGATCGCGCTCATCGCCACCCGGTCGATGACCTCGAGCATGCTCGGGGTCAGGCCCGAGCCCACGACGGCCGAGACCGCGGCGCCGGCGGCCGCGAACGTGTCGAAGACCGCGACCAGGGTCAGCGACGGCTCGGGCGCGGGGCGGAGCCGGACGGTGATCTCGGTGATCACGCCCAGGGTGCCCTCGGAGCCGACGAAGAGGCTGGTCAGGTCGTAGCCGGCGACCCCCTTGGCGGTGCGCCGGCCGCAGTTGAGCACCTCGCCGCTGGCCAGCACCACCTCGAGGCCGAGCACGTGGTCGCTGGTGACCCCGTACTTCACGCAGCACATGCCCCCGGCGTCGGTGGACACGTTGCCGCCGATGGTCGACTGCTCCCAGGACCCGGGGTCCGGCGGGTAGTACATGCCCCGCCCGGCCACCGCGCGGCGCAGCTGGGCGTTGACCACGCCGGGCTGGACGACCGCGATGCGGTTCTCGGCGTCGATGTCGATGATGTCGTTCATCGCGATCAGGGACAGCACGATCGCGCCGTCGATGGCATTGGCGCCCCCGGCCAGGCCCGAGCGGGCGCCCTGGGGGATGACCGGCACACGGTGGCGGCTCGCGGCGCGCAGGACGGCGGACACCTGACCGGTGGTGCGCGGGCGCACGACGACGGCGGGCGTGCCGTACGGCACCAGGTCCGCCTCGTCGTGCTCGTACGAGCGCAGCAGGTCCGGATCGGTCAGCACCCCGCCCTCGTGGGGCAGCGCCGCCCGCAACTCCTCGAGCAGATCCATACCTGGCACGCTAGTGGTTGTGCTCTACATCGACACGCCCCGGTGGCCCGCTCACGGGCGCCTCTTCGCCCATCTGATCAGCGATGTGTCGGCGGCCGAGCTGCATGCCTTCGCGGAGCTGGTCGGGGTGCCGCGGCGGGCGTTCGAGCGCGACCACTACGACGTCTCGGCCGAACGGGCACAGATCGCCGTGTGGCTGGGGGCCACCCGGGTGAGCCAGCGGGTGATCGTCGAGCGCCTGGTTGCCGCCGGGCTGCGGCGGCCGCGCCATTTGTCCGATTCTCGGGGCAAGAAAAAGGCTGGTCAGGGGTTGTTTCCGCGGCAAGATTAGGCAACCCTTGCTTAGGTAAGGCTAAGCGAGCCGGCGCGGGCCGACTACGTCCCCGCCGCCAAGGCCTGTGTCGCTGTAGGGAGCACCCCTGTGTATGTCTGCATCTGCCACCGCGTCCGCGAGTGCGAGATCCGCCGGGTCATCCAGTCCGGCGCCCGCAGCGAGGACTCCGTCGGCGACGAGTGCGGCGCCGGCACGGGCTGCGGCACCTGCCTGGATCGCATCGCCGACCTGATCGACGCCGAAAACGCGGCCGCGGTGCCCGTTTTCAACTAGAAACGGGCGTTCGGGGCGTAACCTGCCACCATGCAAGGGGACGCACGAGTCATCGAGTTTCTGAACGAGCAGCTGACCGCCGAGCTCACGGCGATCAACCAGTACTTCCTGCACGCCAAGATGCAGGAGAACTGGGGATACACGATCCTGGCCAAGCACACCAAGCACGAGTCGATCGACGAGATGAAGCACGCCGAGGTGCTCACCGATCGGATCCTGTTCCTGGAGGGCCTGCCGAACTACCAGCGCCTGTTCCCGCTGCGCATCGGCGAGTCGGTGCCGGAACAGTTCAAATGCGACATGCAGATCGAGATGGAGGCCGTCGACCGGCTGCGGCGCGGCATCGAGTACATGCGCTCCATCGGCGACGTCACCTCGGCGAACATCTTCGAGGAGATCCTCGCCGACGAGGAGCACCACGTCGACTACCTCGAGACCCAGCTCGGGCTCATCGAGAAGTTCGGCGAGGCGCTGTACCTGCAGAACGTCACGGAGCACCCAGAAGCGTAGCGATCTCCGTCTCCAGGTTGGCGCGGGCACGGGCGGTCCACTCCGCCCGTGCCGGTACAACCCGGAAAAGCTCCGGCAGGTCCGCCAGTTTCCGCAGGATGGCCGCCCGCCCCGGCCGGAACACGTCGTCCGGCACCGCCGCGTACTCCTCGCGCACCGCCGCGGCGTAGCGGTCGTAGTCCGGCCGTTCCGCCGCCAGAATGGCCAGATCCGCGTCCGCGAGCAGGGCGCCGTTGCGATCGCCCGGCTCGACCGCGTGGCCGGCGGTCAGGCGCACCAGTCGCGCCACCTCCGCCGCGCGCTCCGCGGAAAAGCCAAGTGCGGCAAGGGTTGTACCCGCCAAGGCCGCACTCTGCTCCTCGTTGTCGGCGGCGGACACCTCGTAGACCGCGTCGTGGAACCACGCCGCCAGTCGCACCGCGTCGGCGTCGTCGGCCAGGTCGGCGTGTTCGTCGATGACGCGCAGCATCACGGCCAGGTGGGCCAGCGTGTGGTACCGCCGGTGCGGCTGCGACCAGCGGGCCAGCAGGTCCCGCCCCACCGTCTGCTCGCCCGGGAAGATCCGCTGCCAAGCCTCGATCACGCCTACGAGCTTAGGTGCCCCACGCTCTCCACGATGTGGTTGGCGCATCGGAGGACCGGCTGCCGGCCGTCCGGTTGTCCACCCTTCGTGCCATTTTCGCCGCCCGACCGGACACAACACTTTCACCGATCCCACACGCATCAGGGGCAACGCGAATTCACTTTGGTGCGTACATTTCGGGGCATGTCGCTACGGTTATCCGTACCCAAGCTCGCCGCCGCGGTTCTCGCCTGCGGCCTGCTCTCGATCGGTGTGGCCGGGCCCGCGTCGGCCCAGCCGTCGGGCGACGGAGGCGGACACGCCCAGGGCGGCCTTCCGCCCGGGGCACACTCGGCCACCGCCGCCGTCACCGCGGCGCCGGCGGGCTACTCGATCCTCGGCATCGACGTCTCCAGCCACGACCACTCGTCCTACCCGATCGACTGGCCCGGTGTCGCCGCGAGCGGCGGCCGCTTCGCCTACATCAAGGCGACCGAGGGCAACTTCTACGTCAACCCCTACTTCCACGCCGACAACGCCGCTTCCAAGGGCGCCGGCATCCTCACCGGGGCGTACCACTTCGCCCGCCCGGACCTCGGAGACCCCGTCGGCCAGGCGAACTACTTCATCGACCGCGCGGAGTGGGTCAACAACTCCCGGACCCTGATCCCGTTCCTGGACATGGAGTGGCCGTACTCCTCGCTCGGCCTCCCCGCCTGCTGGAACCTCACGCCGGCGGCGATGGTCGCGTGGATCCACGGCTTCGTCGACCAGGTCAAGGCCCGCACCGGCCGAGACATGATGATCTACACGAACGTGAACTGGTGGAACCCGTGCACGGGCAACAACGCCGAATTCTCGAACAACCCGCTCGACCTGGCCAGCTACACGGCCACCGCGCCGACCAACCTGCCCAGCGGCTGGACGAAGTTCACGCTGTGGCAGTACGGGGCCGGCAACAACTCGCAGGCCGGCAACTACGACAAGAACGCCTTCAACGGCGACTACGCGGCGCTGACCAAGCTCGCCGGTGACATCCCGGCCGACGGGCCGCCGGTCGAGCTGCGGGCCAACGCCAACAGCAAGTACGTGACCGCCGACCTCAACAACGGCTCCACGCTCACCGCGAGCCGCGACGCGATCGGGGTCTGGGAGCAGTACGACGTGCTCGACGCCGGCAACGGCGACATCGCGCTGCGCTCGCACGCCAACGGGCTCTACGTGACCGCGGACCTCACCAACGGCGGCAAGCTCGTCGCCAACCGGACCGCGATCGGCGCGTGGGAGAAGTTCACCGTCGGCGACAACTCCGACGGCAGCATCAGCCTGTTCGCGGCGGCCAACGGCATGTACGTGACCGCAGACCTCGACAACGGGGGCCGGCTCATCGCCAACCGCGCCGCGGTCGGGGCCTGGGAGAAGTTCGCCAAGGTGCCCGCACCGGCGCTGGTCAGCCTCAAGGCGAACGCCAACAGCAAGTTCGTGACCACGGACCTGAACAACACGGCCACGCTGACCGCCAACCGGGACGCGGCCGGGGCCTGGGAGCAGTACGACGTCATCGACCTCGGCAACGGCGACGTGGCGCTGTACGCGCACGCCAACTCGTCCTACGTGACCGCCGACCTCACCAACGGGGGCAAGCTGGTCGCGAACCGGACCGCCGTCGGGCCGTGGGAACGGTTCCGGCTGCAGGACAACGGCGACGGCACGGTGAGCGTGCTCGCCGGGGCCAACGGGGCGTACGTGACCGCCGACCTCGACAACGGGGGCCGGCTCATCGCCAACCGCACCGCGGTCGGCGCCTGGGAGAAGTTCACCAAGATCGGCTAGACGGGCGCGACGGGAAAGGGGGGCTCCGGCCCCCCTTTTTTCGTGGCGCCCGACTTTTTCGTGGCACCCAACCGATCGGCCCGCCGGCCGCATCTGTGCTCGGGGACGGCGGAAGGGGGCCCGGTGCGCGAGGAGCTCGAGCGGGAGTACGTGGAGTACCTCCGCGCGCGCATGCCGCACCTGCGCCGGCTCGCGCACCTGCTGACCGGCGACTTCGACCGCGCCGACGACGTGGTGCAGACGGCGGCGACCAGCCTGTACCTCAAGTGGCGGCAGGTCCGCGCGGCCGGCAACGTCGACGCGTACGTGCGCAAGATGGTCGTGCACACCTTCCTCGCCGAGCAGCGCCGCGCCTGGGCGCGGACCCGGCTCACCGACCGGCTGCCCGAACGCGCCGCCGAGGCCCCGCCGACCGACGACGCCCTCGTGGTGCGGGCCGCGCTGCGCCGGCTGCCGGCCCGGCAGCAGGCGGTGCTCGTGCTGCGGTTCCTGTGCGACCTGCCGGTCAACGAGGTCGCGGCCGCGCTCGGGTGCGCGCCCGGCACAGTGAAGAGCCACACGTCCGACGGGCTGGCCGCGCTGCGGCGCCTGCTCGGCCCCAACTCCACGGCCACCCTCGGCGGAGGTGCCCGGTGAACGACGACGAACTGCTCAGCCCGCTGCTGCGCCGGCCGGAGCTGCCACCGTCGAAGGTGGACATCGAGCGGGCGCTTCGCTCGGGCCGCCGGCGCGAGCGCGGCCGCCGCCTGCTCGCCGTCGCCGCGGCCGCCATCGCCGTCGGCGTCACCGTGGCCGGCATCGCCGCGCTCGGTCCCCGGCACCGGGCCGCGCCGCCCGCGCACGAGACGCCCCGGCCCACGGCCCCGAGCCGCAGCGGCTGCTCCGTGCACCGCCTGCCCACGCCCGGGGACCGGCCCGCCACCGTCGACGCCGTCGACCCGGACGGGCGCTACGCGGTGGGCACCCTCGACGGCGCCGACGACAGCGTCATGGTGTGGGCGGCCGGGGTACTCCAGGTGCTCGAGGGCACGCCCCGGCCCAACGCGTCCCCGGTCGCCGTCAACGCGTCGGGCGTCGTGGTCGGCAACGCCGGCGACGAGGCCGCCCCGATCCCGTGGATGCTCAAGGACCACGTCTTCACCGCGCTCGCCTGGCCCCCGGGCGCCCAGTCGGTCACGGTGGCCGGGATCAACGCCGCCGGCGACATCGCCGGCACCGCCACGTGGGAGCAGAACGGGCAGGCGACGAAGGCGCGCATCGTCCGGTGGAACGCGGCCCGGCCCGACGTGGTCACGTACGTGACGAGCAACCCCGCGGTCGCCGTCGCCGCGGCCATCGGCGCCGACGGCACGATCGCCGGACTCGGGCGCGACGGTGCGAGCGGCGACACCCGCGCCTACCTGTGGGCCCCGGACGGCACCCCGCGGGCGCTCGAGCGCTCGCCCGGCCGGCCCGCGCTCGGCGCGACCGGCATCGCCGGCGACTGGGTCATCGGCTACTACGAGGACGGCAGCACCTGGTTCAACCAGGGGCTGCGCTGGAACCTGCGCACCGGCGAGGTGCGCGAGCTCGGCGACTTCGCCCCCGGCGCGATCGACACGTCGGGGCGCATGTTCGGCTCGCTGATGCGCGGCGCCGACGAGACCCCGCCGGCCCGGTGGAAGGACGGGAAGACCTCCGAGCTGCCGGTACTGTCGGCCGGTCAGTCGGCGGTCGTGACGTCGGCGAGCGCGGACGGCCGGCTCGTGGCGGGCCGGCTGCAGCGCGCCAAGAACGACCCGGTCGTGCCGGTCCGCTGGAGCTGCGCGTAGCTACATCGCCGTGGCCCGGTCCGCCTGGAAACCCCGGACGTCGGGCGCGCCCAGGCGCGCCGCGTCGGCCGTCAGGTCGTCCGGCATCCGCTGCGACTCCTGCTCCGCCGCCACCCGGGCCAGGTAGTGGTCAACCTCGCGCGAGCGCGTCGCGGCGTCCCAGCCCAGCACGTCGCCCATCACCCGGGCCGCGTCCTGGGCCGTCGCCGTGCCGCGGTGCTCGGTCTCGAACGAGATGCGCGTGCGGCGGGTCAGCACGTCCTCCAGGTGTAGCGCCCCCTCGGCCCGGGCCGCGTACGCCACCTCCGCCGCCAGGTACTCCGGCGCGCCCGCGACCGGGCGGCGCAGGTCCGGATCGAGCGCGAGGACCTCGAAGGCCAGCGAGCCGTACCGCTCGAGCAGGTGCTCGAGCACGCCGACCGGAATTCCGTGCCGGCGGGCCAGATCCGCCCGGTTCGTCCACAGTGGATAGTACCCGTCCGCGCCCAGCAGGGGCAGGTCCGCCGTCCGGGACGCGGGCACCAGGCCGCCGTGCCGGCGCAGGCCGCCCAGGCGGTGCGCGACGCGGTCGATGACGTCCGCGGCCATCACCCGGTAGGTCGTGTACTTCCCGCCGGCGATCAGCATCAGGCCCAGCATCGGCTCGACGACGGCGTGCGTGCGCGAGAGGGTCGAGGTCTGCTCGTCCCGGCTGTGCGGCTGGCGGTGCCGGGCCTCGCGGGAGAGCAGCGGGCGCAGGCCCGCGTAGACCCCCTCGATGTCCCCGGTGCCGAGCGGGCGGTCGAGCACGGCGTTGACCTGGCCCAGCAGGTAGGAGATGTCCGTCGCCGACGCCGCCGGGTGGCCGCGGTCCAGGTTCCAGTCCGTGTCGGTCGTGCCGATGATCCAGTGCCCGCCCCACGGGATGACGAAGAGCACCGACGACGGGGTGCGCAGGATGAGGCCGGCCTCGCCCGTGATGGCGGAGCGGGGTACCACCAAATGGACGCCCTTGCTGGCCCGCACCTGCAGGCCGGCCGACTCCCGCGGCCCCTGCTCCGAGAGCATGCCGGCGATGTCGTCCATCCACACTCCGGTCGCGGCCACGACCGTGCGCGCGTGCACCTCGAACTCCTCGCGCGTCTCCTGGTCGCGCACCCGAACGCCGGTGACCTCGCGGGCGTCGCGGAGCAGGCCGACCGCGCGGGCGCTGGGCACGATCGCGGCGCCGAGGCTGGCCGCGGTCCGGGCGAGGGTCGCGACCAGGCGGGCGTCGTCGACCTGGCCGTCGTAGTACTGGATCGCGCCGCTGATCGCGTCCTCGCGCAGCGACGGGAAGCGGCGGTGCGCCTCCGCGCGCGACAGGTGCCGATGCAGCGGCATCCCCGGCGGCGACGAGCGGCGCAGGCGCGAGGTGGCGGCGAACGCGTCGTAGAGGCCGACGCCGGCGCCGTAGTACGCCCGCTGCCAGGCCCGCTGGCCGAGGCCGACGAACCCGCGGTGGGCGGGCAGCGGCACCAGGATCGGCACCGGGCGCACGAGGTGCGGCGCGAGCCGGGAGGCGAGCAGGCCGCGCTCCTGGAGGGCCTCGTTGACCAGGCCGAACTCGAGCTGCTCGAGGTAGCGCAGGCCGCCGTGGATAAGCTTGGAGGACCGGCTCGAGGTGCCGGCAGCCAGGTCGCGGGCCTCGACGAGGGCGACCGACAGGCCGCGGGAGGCGGCATCGAGGGCGGCCCCGGCGCCGGTGACGCCCCCGCCGATGATCAGAACGTCGAAGCGCTCGCGACGCAGCCGGGCCACGTCGCCGGCACGGCGCGCGGGCGACAGGCGGGACGCCTCGAAACGGGACGTGGAGGGTTCACGGCGCACTACTACACGGTAGCCGCGCCCGTCACGCCGTTGGTGTGAGATGCGCGGCTGAGGGAATGGGAGAAGTTGTGTCAATCACCGAACGCATCGTGCGGGCGCCCGCCGAAGCCGTGTACTCCGTGCTGTCCGACGGCTGGTCGTACTCCGACTGGGTGGTCGGCACCGCGCACATCCGCGATGTCGACGACGCGTGGCCCGCGCCCGGCACCCGGCTGCACCACAAGGCCGGCCCGTGGCCGGTCTCGATCCGCGACCGCAGCGAGTCGCTGGACTGGGAGCCGGGCCGGATGCTGCTGCTGAAGGTGCACCTGTGGCCGTTCGGGGCCGGGCACGTGAAGTTCACCCTCGACCGGCTCGACGACCAGGCGACGCGGGTCACCCTGCAGGAGCAGTTCACCGAGGGCCCGCTGCTGGGCGTGCGCAACAAGGTCGGCGACGTCTTCCTGCACTTCCGCAACGCCGAGGCCCTCCAGCGCCTGGCCGACATCGCCGAGCGCCGGGTGGCCGCTGTTCAGCGCGGGTAGATGCGGCTCAGGGCCCCTTTGATCGCGGCCTCGTAGGCGTCGCCCAGGACCGGACGGTTGCGGGCCAGCGCCGCGCGGGCCGCGTTCGCGCCGGGGGCGCCGTGCACGCCGCCGCCCGGGTGGGCGCTGGAGCTGGCCAGGTACAACTTGTCGATCGGCGTGTCCGCCCGGCCCAGACCGGGCGTCGGCCGCCAGATGAGCTGCTGGTAGGCCCCCGCCGTCCCGCCGTTGATCGCGCCCTCCACCAGCGAGGGGTTCTTGGCCTGCAGCTCCGCGGGGCCGGAGACGTAGCGGGCCAGCACCAGGTCGTCGAAGCCGGGGGCGTGCCGCCGCATGGTGTCGGTGACCCGCTCCACCTGGGCCGACACCTCCTCGGCGCCGCTCCCGCGGGGGATGTGGGTGTACGCCCACAGCGTCTCGGTCCCGAGCGGCGAACGGGCCGCGTCGGCCGTGGTCATCTGGCCCACGAGCAGAAACGGGTCCTCGGGCAGCCGGCCCGCCGCGATGTCCGTCGCGTAGCGCACCGGGTCGGCGCCCAGGTGCACCGTGCCGGCCCCGGCGACCTCCGGCGCGATCCACGGCACCCGGCCCGACAGCGCCCAGTCGATCTTCAGCGTGGCGTTGTCCCAGCGGAAGCCGGCCAGGTCCGCCAGCAGCCGCCCGGGCAGATGCTCCGGCTTGATCATCGACTGGTACAGCGGGAGCGCCGGCACGTCCGCGACGACCGCCCGGCGGGCCCGGAAGAGCCGCCCGTCCGCGCAGCGCACGCCGAGCGCCCGGCCCCCGCCCACGATGACCTCTTCGACGGCCGCGTTGCGGTGCACAACGCCGGGGAAGCGGCGCAGGAGGGCCTCGACGATCTGCTGCGCGCCGCCCTCGGGCACCGGGAAGCCATGCTGCTGCGCGAGCATCGCCAGCAGCCAGCCGAAGCCGCCGCCGGCCGCGTCGTCGGGGGCCAGGTCCGTGTGCAGGGCCAGCCCGGTGAGCAGCATCCGCGCGCCGTCGCCGGCGAACGTCTCCTCCCCCAGCACGCGCGCGGGCACCAGGAACCGGCGGCCGAGCCGCAGCGCGCCCCCCAGGCCGGCGGCGCGGGCGAGGCGGGCCCCGGAGCGGACCGGCGGGAACGGGGTGAGCAGGGCGGGGATGAGGTGCGGGGCGAGACGGCGCCACTCGGAGTACCACTGCCGCCAAGCCTTGCCGTCGCCCGGCGCGAACCGTTCGAGCGACTCGACCGTGAGGTCGAGCTCGCGGCTGATCACCGCGGCGCGCCCGTCGGGGAAGAGGTGCGCCACCACCTCGGGCGCGTGCGTCCAGCGCAGCCCGTGCGACTCCAGGTCGAGCGCGAGCAGCGGCGGGGACGCGGCCGACAGCGGGTAGAACGCGCTGCACAGGTCGCTGAGGAACCCGGGCGCGGTGATCTCGGCCGAGCGCACGGCCCCGCCGACGTGCCCGGTCGCCTCGAGGACGGCGACGTCCCAGCCCGCGTCGGCGAGCATGTTCGCGGCGACCAGGCCGTTGTGCCCGGCGCCGATGACGACCGCGTCGACCGTTTCCGTCATGCTCCCCAGTCTCCTTCTCTCGCCTTCCCGTTTTGTCATACCCGCGACGTAGCATCCCGACCATGGCAGCACCCTCGCGTCGAACCTGGGGTTGGTCACTCGCCCTCACGATCGTGCTCGGCCTGTGGGTGCCCTTCGTCGTCGTGGTGCCCCACGCGGGCCTCTGGCTCGTCGCCGACACGCTCACCATCGAGGGCAAGTCCGCGCCCCGGGTGCTGTGGCTCGTGGTCGCGGTGGCCACCCTGCTGCTCGTCGGGGTGCCAGCGCTGCTGCTGGGGCTGCTGTCGCCGGTGCCGTTCGCGCGGACGGCGGGGCGCCAGTGGGCCCTCGCCGCCGGCTTCGGGTCGCTGCTGGGCCTGGCCCGGCTGGTGCCGCCGACCTACCACGAGCTGTACCTGGCCGCCCTGGCCGCGCTCGCGGCCGCCGCGGCCCTGACGCACCGCCTCATCAGCGGGAGGCTGGATCGGCGCGGGGAGCCGGACCGCTGGATGGTCTGGCTGTCGCTCGCCGCCGGCCTGCTGCTCCTGCTGCCCTGGCTGTGGGTGGGCGCCCTCGGCGGGGCGACCGAGACCGTCCTCGCACTCGTCGCCGCGCTCGCCATCGCCTGGCTCGCGACCCGCCCGCTGCTCGCCCTGACGGCGCGCACGGCCACCGGCGGCAACTCGTGGGGCCGCGCGGCGCTGGGCGGACTGCTCGCCGGGGTCGCGCTGGTGCCGCTGGCGGCCGGGGTGGGCGAGCCGGCGGCCCAGCTGCTGGCCCTGCTGTGCGTGCCGCCGGCCGCGTTCGCACTGGCCGCGCTGCGCCGGGCCGGGGCGCCCTCGGTGATCGCGCTGCTCACCCCGGTGCTGTTCGGCCCCCTCGGGCTTGTCGACGCCGACGAGACCTCGCTCATCCTGGGCCTGCGCGACGGGCTCTTCTGGGGCGCGATCGGCGCGGCGGCGGCGGGTGTACTCGCTCTGCTCACCGCGATCGCGCTGCTGCTCGTGTTCCGGCGGGTGCGCTGGCACCCCTGGCTCGCCGCGGCGCTCGCCGTCGTGGTGGCCGCGGCCGGGGCGACGGTGTACATCGGGCTCGGCCGGCCCGGCCTGACCGGCGAACGGCTCTTCGTGGTCATGCGCGAGCAGGCCGACCTGAGCGGGCTCTCCGCGGTCACCGACCGGGCCGAGCGGGTGCGGCAGACCTACGAGCGCCTGGTGACGACGGCCGAGCGCACCCAGGCCGCGCTGCGGGCCGACCTGCGCGCCAAGCACGTGTCGTACACGCCGTTCTACCTCGTCAACGGCGTCGAGGTGGACGCCGGCCCGATCGCCCGGCAGTGGCTGGCGGGCCGCGCCGACGTTGCCCACGTGCTGCTCAACCCGCAGCTGCGCCCGCTGCCGGCCGTCGCCGAGCCGATGCACGGCGCGCAGACCGCCCCGAGCGGGACGCCCTGGAACCTGGCGCTGATCGGGGCGGATCGGGTCTGGCCGAAGTACGGCACCGGCAAGGGCATCGTCGTGGGCAGCTCGGACTCGGGCGTCGACGGCACCCACCCGGCCCTGCACGCCAACTTCCGCGGCGGCCCCGACTCCTGGCTCGACCCCTACGGCGGCGCCACCACCCCGACGGACAACAACGGCCACGGCACCCACACCGTGGCGACCGCGGTCGGCGTGGGCGTCGGCGTGGCCCCCGGCGCCGAGTGGATCGCGTGCGAAAACCTGCCCCGCAACCTGGGCAGCATGGCCAACTACCTGACGTGCCTGCAGTTCATGCTCGCGCCGTACTCGCCGGGCACCGACCCCTGGCACGCCGGCCACCCCGACCGTGCCCCGCAGGTGCTGACGAACTCGTGGGGCTGCCCGACGGTCGAGGGCTGCGACCTGTACTCCATGCGCCCCGCGATCGACGCCTTCACGGCCGCGGGCATCTTCTTCGTCGCCGCCGCGGGCAACACGGGCCCGCGCTGCGGCTCCATCACGGACCCGCCGGCCAACTTCGCCTCGACCCTCACGGTGGGCGCCGTGGACCGCACCGCGCGCGTGGCCGAGTTCTCGAGCCGAGGCCCAACGGCGGACGGCCTGTCGAAGCCCGACGTCATGGCCCCGGGCGTGGACATCCTGTCGGCCTTGCCGGGCGGCGGCTACGACGTACTGAGCGGCACATCGATGGCCACACCACACGTGGCGGGCGTGGTGGCCTTGATGTGGTCGGCGAACCCGGCCTTGGCGGGCAACATAGCCCGAACGCGCGAAATCCTGAAAACAACAGCCAAGCCGGCCACACCACGGGGCACGTCGTGCGGCTCGGAGTCGAATACAGTGGGCGCTGGCCTGGTAGACGCGTACGCAGCGGTCGAGGCCGCAGTGAAGTACAACGCTGCTTAACCTCCGACTACTGTGCGATATCGATCAATTACATCGGTTTTTGTCGATGCTGTATGGTGCTTTTGGAAAGCGGAGCGCGGCACCCTTCGAACACCCGTGGCCTGCCGCCTCCATCAACTTCCCCTTCGCCACGCTCACATTTCGACTCGCCACGCCCACATTTCGACCACTCCGCACGCTCAGCCCCTTCGGGCCGTTCGCGCACGCACGCCCCCGCCGCACGCACGCGGACAGCATCTTCGACCGTTCGGGAGCGCACGACTCCTTCGCCTCCGCCGCATGCGCATGATCCCCTCGACCCCCTCGCACGCAGAATGCTCCGTCGGCCGTTCGCGCACGACTCCTTCAAACCCGTCGCGCGCGCATGGCTCCCTCGGCCGTTCGCGCGCGCTCAGCCGTTCCACCCCTTCGCGCTCGGAGGGCTCTTTCGACCCCCGTAGCGCGCGGAGTGCTCCTTCGGCCCCCGTCGCGCGAGGAAAGCTCCCTCGGCCATTCGCGCACGGCTCCTTCAAGGCCGTCGCATGCGCATGGCGCCCCCGACCGTTCGCGCGCGCTCGGCCCTTCCACCCCTTCGCACGCGCATGGCGTCCCCGACCGTTCGCGCGCGCTCGGCCCTTCCACCCCTTCGCACGCGCATGGCGCCCCCGACCGTTCGCGCGCGCTCGGCCCTTCCACCCCTTCGCACGCGCATGGCGCCCCCGACCGTTCGCGCGCGCTCATCCCTTCCACCCCTTCGCACGCGGAAGGCCCCTTCGGCCACTCGCGCGCGGTTAGCCGAATCGCCTCTCGTGAACGTGAGCAGCGTTCGGCGGGCCGCCCACCGACGCCCGCGGCCCGGTGGAAGCCAGCGGTGCCGGCGCCCGAATCTCCGCGGCAGCCGCACCTTTCGCCCGCCTCGCCATTCGTCGGCCGCGCTTCGAGGCCAGCGCTGGCGGAAGCGTTCGGCCCCGCGTCTCCGGCCACGAGCCTTTGGTAGGACAAGGCGTTCACCGACCGCGCTTCACAGGCCCGGGCCGTTTGCAAGCCGTTCACCGACGTCTCGAGCTTTGTGGCCCCGGGCGCTTTGCAGGCCCAAGCGCGTTCACCGACGTCTCGAGTTTCGCGTACCCGGGGGCTTTGCAGGCGCAAGCTTTTCACCGACGTCTTGGGGCTTCGCGGACCCGGGGCGCTTTGCAGGCGCGCGCCCTTGGCGTTCCGCGCCTCCGTGGCCACTGCGGTGACGGGTCCGCAAACCTCAGTAAGTCCGCTCCCGCAAGAAGTCCTCCGAATCCCACGGCGCCCCGATCGCGTCCTCCGCGTCGGCCAGCGCCGAACCCCACTCGCGGCAGGCGTCGGTCAGGAAGGACGGTACGAACGTCACCATCACCACGCCGCCCGAGTCGCGCACGCGGCGCAGCACGTCGTCCGGGACGTTGCGCGGATGGTCGCACAGGGCGCGCGCCGAGGAGTGGGAGAAGAACGCGGGAAACGTCGACGTGTCGAGGGCCGCGTGCATCGTCGTGTCGGCCACATGGGACAGGTCGACGAGCATGCCGAGGCGGTTGCACTCGCGTACCACCTCGTGCACGAACGGGGACAAGCCGCCGCACGCGGGCTTGTCCGTTGCGCTGTCGGCCCAGTCGGTGTTGCGGGAGTGGGTCAGGGTGAGGTACCGGATGCCCAGTTTGAAGAAAGAACGCAGGACCACCAGGGAGTTGTCGAGGCAGTGGCCGCCCTCGGCGCCCAGAAGGCACGCTATGCGGCCCGTCGCGCGCGCCCGCCGGACCTCGGTGGAGTTCGTGGCCAGGGCCGGCGCCGACGCGTGGTGCGCGACCAGGCGGCGGGACCAACTCCACCTGCTCGACCACCTGCACCGCGGCCTGGGCTCGGGGCGGTCGTTCGGCACGTACACGCTCCAGAACTGCGCCCCCACGCCGCCCCGGCGCAGGCGTGGGAGGTCGGTGCTCAGGTCGAGGTCGGCGGCACGGACGCGCAGGCGCCACGGCAGGTCGTTGTGCCCGTCCACCACGTCCATGGGCCGACCCTAGGCCGCCGAAATGCTCGTTTTGCCGTCAACATACGAACGGTCCTCATATGGTGAGGTCGGGCGACATGAGGGGGGACCCATGGGCAAGTCCAAGAAGAACAGCGGCAGCTTCGAGAACCCGGGGATCGAGCGCGGCATGCACCGCAGCGAAGACGATCTCGGGTACCTGGACCAGAACCTCACCGACGACATGATGTCCGGCGAGAACACGAACGCGAACACGGCGACGATGCGTGCCCGCACGAAGACGCAGCAGGAGCAGACGGCGCTGCAGAACAAGCGCGGGAACCAGCCGGACATCTAGGCGACGTCGACGCCCGTGGCATGACGGGGGATCACGGGCGACGGCGGCACGTGTGCGGGGCAGGAGCGTGGCGAGCCCACGGCCTGCCCCACATGCGCTCACAGCGCCTTGGTGTAGATCCAGAACACGCGCTCCACCCGGGCGCCCACGGCCTTGGAGTAGAACCCGATCGGGCCCGCCCAGCCGATCTGGGCCGCCCGCAGTCCGGCCGCGCGCTGGTCGGCAAGACAACGCCGCAGCAGTACCCGTCCCACGCCGAGCCCTTCCGCCGCCGGGGACGTGCCCATGGGACCGAACCAGCTCGGGCGGTTCGCGCCGTACGCCGCGAAGCCCAGGATCTCGCCGTCGCGCACGGCGACGTAGCAGCCGGCGCCGCCGCGACCCAGCGACTGCTCGACCTCCCACGCCCAGCCGTCGCCCCAGATCGAACGCACCCAGCGCGGCGTGTCGGGGCCGGCCGGCAGCACCTTCACGCCCTGCCCCTCGAGGCGCGACTCGTCCAGGGCGGCCTCGGCGCTGTGCAGCGTCAGATCGGCGGTCATGTTCCAGGCGGTGTCGGTCATCTTGTACCCGGCCCGGCGCGCCAGGCACACCGCCGGGGTGTACCGCACGTCGACGCCCGGCCACGCGTAGCACGGCGGGTTGCCGCCCAGGCGCACCCGCGTGGCGCCCAGGGCCGCGAGGCGCTCCTCGGCCGCCCGTAGCAGCGCCGAGCCGACGCCGCGCCGGCGCGCCTCCGGCAGCACGGCCAGAAGCTCGACGTGTCCGAGCCCCGGGTCGGCGTCACTGATCGAGGCAAACGCGGCGCCGGTACCGTCAGCCGCCCCCAACCTCACCACCGCCCTCCCGCGCGGTGGCGCCGCGAGCCGAGCGGCAAGCGCTTCCGCCTCGGTGGCGTCCTCCGGTAAGTCGAGCGCGCGGCCGAGCAGCGCCCCGGCGCCGGCGACGTCGTCGAGATCCACGATCATTTGGTAAACATACCTAACTGTTTCGCGCCGCGTCCGCCCAGGTCACACGGATGTGAGCCAAATCCGAGGCGGCTGGGGAACTCGATGAAAGCGGCATATACCCTGACAGGCGAAAAATCCGATAAGTCGCGGCGCGGAGCGCCCGACTTATCGACCAGCCGGGGCCGGGCACGACCGCGGAAGGGACCTGCAGAGTCGCGGCGCGAGCGGTGAACCCCGTCAGGCGCCACGGGCAAAACCCGAAACCGCCTTATCGACCAGCCGGGGCCGGGCACGACCGCGGAAGGGACCTGCAAAGTCGCGGCGCGAGCGGTGAACCCCGTCAGGCGCCACGGGCAAACCCGAAACCGCGAAACCGGGCGGCACAGCGAATCACGGCAGAAGGGCGAGCGCGTCGAGGCGCGGAGCGCCCGCCTTATCGAACAGCGGGGAGGCCGAGCCGACGCCGGCAGACGCGGAACCGGCCGGCGCAGCGTGTCGCGACAGCAAAGCGGGCCGGCCCCCAAAAGGGCCGACCCGCGATGATTCAGCTGGGTGGACTCAGAAGTCCATGTCCCCGCCGCCCGGGGCGGCCGGGGCCTTCTCCTTCTCCGGCTTGTCCGCCACCACGGCCTCCGTGGTGAGGAACAGGGCCGCGATGGAGGCGGCGTTCTGCAGCGCCGAGCGCGTCACCTTGGCCGGGTCGATGATGCCCTCGGCCAGGAGGTTGAC
>NZ_JBEZDS010000023.1:0-93773 GCF_040648435.1 Dactylosporangium sp. NPDC049140
TCACCGCCCACGACGCATCCGTCAAACTGTCACGACGAACCACCAACCCATCGTCACCGATCACCACCTACATGATCGGCAGGACACGCCCTAGTCGGTCCGGATGGTTGCCACTCGATCGGGCGAAACGTTGATGGCTGGCTGCCGGGTGGGCGTCGTCAGCCGCGAAATTCCTCCAGACGATCCGGCGACCAGATCTTCTTGGCCAAAGCATGCACAAGCTGGATTCGTTCCTGCACCGCACTGAGGTCGAAGGAGTCGAACGGCCGGAACGGCAGTTCCTCGCGTTTGGCGAAGGCACGGAACTGTGGTTGATGCTTATACGCCGCATTAGTCAGGCTGGCGGCGTAGAGGTTCTGCTTGGCGTAGTGCGGTGCTTTCGCCGCGAACGGCAGGTCCTGGTAGCTGCGGTTGACGTCCGCGGGCAGCAGCACGAGTGCGCCGACGTGGCCGCGGTAGTACCAGAAGTCGTCCTCGTCCGGGAACGCGTGGGCATGAGGTGCGTAGTCGGCTGCCCAGATGTGCTCGATGTCCTGCGGGTTCTTGACCGTCCGGTCGACGTAGTGGGGGAACTGGTCGGCTCGGCCCGACCCTGCCTCGACGTAGGCGGTAAGCCGGGCTAACAGGTGGAAGATGTAGCGCCGGGTGAACTGGTTCAACACCAGCCCGGAGATGCCGTCCCGGTTGCGTGAAGGGTTGCCCTCGAACGTCGCCTCGTCATCGGCCAGGCGGTCTCGCAGCGTGTCGATGAGATCGTCCAGCGGCTTGTTGCGGATGTCGCGGCACAGCATCCACATCGTGTAGCTGACGTTGGAGTAGGACACCCGGATGTAGTTCACCACGCGGCGCATCAACCAGATGTCGAGGTAGGTGGCGGTCACCCCCATCTTCCGACGTACCGTCGTGTCGTCGTCACCGACCGCCAGGGGTGCCAGCAGCACAGTACTCTGCCACGTGAAGTCGTTGTGGGTATTGTAGAAGACGGCCTCCAATCCCGGGGTGTACCGGCGGCCCGCCTCGAGGATCTGCTCATAGGCTCGAGCGAAGAACGGGAACTCCTCGGTCATCAGCAGGAAGTTGCTCTTGGCATCACCGACGCGTAGCCGCGTGGCCTGGTCGCGGATCCAGCGGTGGAACGTTGTTCCGATCAGTTCCCAGTCCTTGTCGGTGGCGCCCGCCTTCCGATCACGGATGGTCTCGGAGTATTGGGCCCGTAGCCACGTCTTGATGAAGACGGCGTCGCGTTCTGGGTTGGGGTCCGGTTCCCAGGAGGTCAGCGTGCGGACCGTGCGTCGCCAGGTCTGGTTGGCGGCGGCTCGTTGATCCTGGTCCTCGATCGGAGCAAGCAGGTATGCCTTGAGCATGTCAACCGGGCTCAGCGGCTTGCCGCGGTCGTTCATCGTCTCGAAGATCGCATATGCGTCGGCGTCGGTATCCGCGACGATTTCGATCAGGCCGACGCTGTTGATGAACCAGTAGATGAAGTTCGGCACCGTCGTGCTGAGCTCCTCGATGACGCCTGACTCGTGGATGTCCTGGTAGCGGCGGATGATCGCCTGCGTCGACTCGTCGCGGCCGTCGGCGGTGAAATCCTCGCCGTGGAAGAGGGCACGGATGGCCGGCAGTCGATCCGTGATCTTGAGGTTGAAGTTCGGCTGCCCGTAGTTGTCGGAGAAGATCAGCGATTCGATCGTGGCTGCCACCGGGTAGCCACACCGCTTCGCTTCACGGTAGAGGTAGATCAGGAGCAGAGTCAGCGACGTCACGCGCTGCTGGCCGTCGACCAGGAAGTCGACGTTCCCGCGTCTGGTCACGATGATCGAGCCCAAGAAGTACGTCGGGTAGCCGGCCACGGCGCTCGGCTCATCCCCGTCACGGTAGGCGTTCTGGAATCTGCCGAGCAGGTCGGACAGCAGTTCCTCGATGTTCGACGTGTCCCACTTGTACTCGCGCTGGTAGTCGTCCACCGAGAACGTTCGGCTCTGCAACAGCTGGGCGACGGTCCGGTAGTGAGGCGTGATCGCGCCCATCAATCCTCCAGGTCTGCCGTGTTGCGGAACGGAGGTCCTATCCTGTCCCCGAACGACGCGGAAGGGAATGTGCCGCGCGGGAAGTTCGATCGGGAGCGCCTGCTGGACGGTTCGCCGCCACGCCCGTCAGCTCCGCAGCGATCGACGTCGTCGCCGCATGCAGTCGTCGCAACTCACTGACGGACGGCGCCTCCTCGTAGCAGTGGTGATGGGTGGCCTGTGACAGGGCGGCCCACGTGTACGCGGCATGTCGCGCCAGTTCCCGGGACAGGTGCCGGTGCAGCAGCATGAGCAGCTTGAACCGGCCGCTGCCGTGGTCGGCGATCGCCGGGGCGGTCTGTCATTACAGAGATTGAATCGTCAGGTTTAGATCAAGGCTGGCACGGCGTGTTGACGTGACCGTGGTCGATGGGTGGCGTATCTGGTTCCTCCGTGGCCCTCGGTTGATGGGACTGGGGTGGTGGTTCAGGTGATCGGCTGTGGGAGTGCGGCCAGGCGGGTGAAGGCGTTGGCTAGATCTGTTGCCCAGGGCCAGTTTTCGGCGATACGGAGCCGGGTTCGGCGGCCGCTGCGGGTGATCCTGGCGGCAACGTGGAGCAGCCGGTAGCGCATTTTCTTCGGTTCGGCTGTGGCCAGATCGCGGTGCAGGAGCAGGGTTTTGGTCCAGGCGAGCAGGTCGATGGCGGTCAGGGCAAGTTCGAGCCAGGCCGCGTTGATGGCGAACTCGCGGGAGGGGAAGCGGCCCAGGCCGGGGTGTTTGCCACAGCGGATACGGTCTTCGACGCGGGCGTGGGCGCGGTGGCGGGCTTCGAGGTACTGGATCGGGCCGTGGCCGTAGGGGGTATCGGTGATGACGAGCTGGTGCCGCCAGCCGACGGTGTGGTCGAACAGGGACAGTTGCGCGCCGGGGTGGGGCAGTTCGCGGCGGACGATGACGCGGGTGCCGTCGGGGTGGGCGGTGGTGTCCGTTGTGGCCCACCGGGGAGGCCACCCAGCAGCAATGCCTCCAACGGCTCGCCGACGCCGGCTACCGGCAGGCCGTGACCTACCATCCGGCGGACCGGTTCTGGCGGCTCCAAGCGTACGAGACGGCCATCTTCGGGACACTCAGCCTGCTGCTGGTCGCATTCTGTTTCCTGCGGATACGGCCCCACTGAGCCGGGGCCGGCGGCTGCGGGCGGACCGGTCTTTCCAGGTGGCCTCCGGCGGAACGCGCCGCTCTGCTGTTCGTCGAGGCCGGCGATGACGGGGGCGGCGTGCGTGGTGAACCAATGCCGCAGATCGGTGTCGAGGGCCGCTGCGGCGGGGTCGGCGGTGCGGAATGCGCGGTGGAACGGGCCTTCGTCGAGCAGGCCGACGGTGCGGATCTGCCGTTCGATGGCGGTGCCCGGGATGACGCGGAGACGGCTGCGGGCCATGAACTGTGGCACCCGGTAGCGGCCGAAGTCGTTCAGCGCGACGATTTCGGCGGTCAGGCGGGGCAGGGTCTGCCAGGGGTGCCAGAGGATGTAGCTGCCGACCACGGTCACCCCGGCCGCATCGGCGGCGGTGACAATCTTCCGTAGATGCGTGAGGTCTTGGCGTTTGGCGTAGAGCCGATGCAGCGTGTCGGGGTTGAGCGACTCGACGCCGATGAGCATCGCGTTGCCCGCCAGTGCGCCACGGCCTGTCAAGACGGGCCCCACAAGACGCTAACGTCGAGCAACGATCGGCGCACATCTTGTGATATCGATCGGCCCGGAAGAGACTGTCAAAGCAACTTCGAGCACAATCAGAGCAAAGGAGACCCCGGTGGCGCTACTGTTCCTCGGCAAGGACCCCGAAAGCCCGAACGGCGACTCGCCGACCGTCTACCGCGACGACGAGACCGGCAACTACATCGTCCAGGGGTGGAAGGTCACAGATCCGGTGCGGCTGGCCCAGCTCAACCTGCCCGAGCACGAGACCGTAATCGAGCTCCCGCCACGCATGTTGCAGTTCTTTTCGGAGGTGAACGGTGGCGGCGCCAGCCATTGAGGATCTGCTCCGCCGGTGCGAGAACACCGCCGTCCACCTCGAAATGCGCGACGGGTACGACCCCACCGACCCGATGTACATCGCCTGGCAGGACGGCCATCGGGACGACCCCGCTGACCGCGCCTCCTGGTGGCGGCCCTGGCTCGACGTGATCGCCGAGACGACCCGCCGGGGCGTCGAAATCCGCCGGGCCAGGATCGTCTCCGAGCCCATCAGCGAATACATCCGGTTCGAGTACGACGGCACCTTCACCAACGTGGCCGCCGGCGAGCAGATCAGCTGGCTACCTCGCAGGCAAACCACCGATCTGGCCCTTCCCGGCAACGACTTCTGGCTCCTCGACGGCACGCTCCTACGGGTGGGGCACTTCAACGGCATTGGGCAGTCGACCGGCCACGAGATCGTCACTGACCCCGACGTGATCAAGCTGTGCAGCCTGGCGTTCGAAGCCGTGTGGGACCGCGCGATCCCGCACGAGCAGTACCAGCCCGCGTAACGTCGAGCAGCAGAGTCGGCCCGTGGCATCGCCATCGTCGAGCGCCCGCGAAGCACTTCAAGCGCTCGGGCGTCGCCTCCGTGAGATTCGAATCGACGCGAACATTACGGGGCGGCGCCTGGGCGGCGACGTCGGCTGGCACGAGTCGAAGGTCAGCAAGATCGAACACGGCAAGACGACGCCTACCCCCGACGACATCCGCGCCTGGTGCGCCCGCTGCGGCGTGCCGGAGCAGGCAACTGAGCTGATCGCCTCGCTGCACGCCGTCGAGGGCATGTTCGTCGAGTGGCGGCGGATGGAACGGACCGGGCTGCGTCAGGCGCAACAGCAGGTCGTGCCGCTGTGGGAGCGAACCCGCTCGTTCCGGATCTACAACCCCCGCCTGATACCTGGGCCAGTCCAGACGCGCGCGTACATCGCAGCGCTGCTGACCGGGCTCGCGGCCCGCCGCAGCATCCCCGACGACATCGAAGCCGCCACTCAGGTCCGCCTCGACAAGCAGCGTGTCGTCCACGAGGGCGATCACCGGTTCGCGATCCTCCTGGAGGAGAGCGTCCTGCGCTTCCCGATCGGCGGGCCCGAAACGATGGCCGGCCAGCTAGGGTACCTGCTGACGGCCAGCTCGTTTCCGTCGGTGTCGCTCGGCATCGTCCCGCTCGACGCGGACCGGTCGACGATGTGGCCGGTCGAGGGGTTCTGGATGTTCGACGACGAGACCGTCACCGCAGAACTGGTCTCAGGCCACCTCACGATCACGCAGCCGCACGAGATCGCGATGTACGCCGACGCGTTTCGCCGGCTGGCCGACCTTGCAGCCTACGGGGCCGACGCTCGGGCGTTGATCACCCGCGCGATCGAGGCGGTCGACCACTCCCGCGGCTGAGTTGGAGCAAGTTCGAGCACACTCATTGAGGTCGTGCTTTCCGTAGCCCTAGCGTCACCTGCGAGGGTCGATGGCGGACGGCGAGTTCCCACCGACCCGGAGCGCGGCGGGCGCAGGTCGGCGGCAGCACAGTCGCCCCGGCTGAACACTCCGCCAAGGGGCCACGCCCGCCGCGCACCCAAAGACCGGGGGCGGCTGATGCTGCGCTGGCTGTCGCTGGCCGCCCCCATCCAGCTATTAGGCGCGACGTATGGATCTCGGGACCGCGGTCGAACAGCGCGGCCCAAATTGGTTGGCGTGTAGCAGGTCGGCCCAGCCGGAACTGTGGCGGTACGCCGCGCATGTCTGAACACACCTGCAAGTTGCAGGAATCCTTACCACGCAAGGGAGATGTGGGGCGTGTTGCTGGCTGATGACTTCTATTGCGTGGCGTACGACGACCGGACCGGCCGTTCTCGGCTGCATCCTCGGGTGCTGGGATTCGGGCTGGCGGGTGCGTTGCTGGGCGAACTGGTGCTGTTCGGGCGGGTGACCATCGACTGCGGCATCCTCACCATCATCGACCGCCGCCCGCCGTCGGACCCGCTCGCGCACGCCACTCTCGCGCACGTGACGACCTACGTGCAGCACCGTGATGTGCGGACCTGGCTCGCGTTTCTGGCTCGGACGGCACCGGATGCGGTGGTGCGCCGGCTGGTCACCGGCCGGGTCCTGGGGCGGGAGGAACACCGCCGGCTCGGCCTCCGACGGGTGTCGTATCTGCCGGCCGACGTGAACGCCAAGAACGCCATGGCGTGGCGGCCGGTCCGGCTGGCCGGCCGGTTGAAATCGCCGGAAAGACTCGACGTGCCCGACGCGATGCTGGCCGGGCTGGTCGGCGTCACCGGTCTGACCGGCGTGGTGTTGTGGCAGCCGGAACTTCGCAATGCCGGGACGACCGCATTGTCCAAGGCGGTTGCGGGTCTGCCCCCGCCGTTGCACAACCTGCTGGCGCATGTCGAGGCCGCGGTCGGTGACACGGTGCTCGCCCCGCACTGACCTGCCCCGCCCCCGTGGCCACAGCCCGTAACCCAGCATTCGCCGCTGGCCATGCCCTTCCTGTGCCGACCCCCCCGGTCGGCTGCTTCCTCAATTCCCCCCGGAGTGCTGTGATGATGCAACCTGGCGTGTTGCCGCGAGTTGATGTTGTAGCCCGGACGCTGGCCCGGGATCGCCTTGGCGTGCCGGCGGTGGTGTTCTTCGTGATGTCGGCTGCCGCGCCGCTGACCGTGGTGGCGGGCCTGGTGACGACCGGGTTCGCGGTGACCGGCGTGACCGGTATCCCCCTCGCGTTCCTCGTAGTGGGGGCGGTTCTGGCGCTGTTCTCCGTCGGGTATGTGGCCATGGCGCGGCGCGTCGCCAATGCGGGCGCGTTCTACGCCTACGTCACCCAGGGTCTGGGTCGCCCGTTCGGGGTCGCGGCGGCGTGGCTGGCGCTGGTGGCCTACAACGGGTTGCAGGTGGCGTTGTACGGGCTGATCGGCGCCGCGGTGAAACCGCTCCTCAGCGACTGGGCCGGCATCAACGTGCCGTGGTGGGCGGTAGCGCTGATCGCGTGGTCGGTGGTCGCGGTCCTGGGCATGCTGCGGGTCGACGTCAACGGCAAGGTCCTCGCCTTGCTGCTGCTGGCCGAGATCGCCGTCATGGTGGTGTTCGACATCGCCGATCTGCTGCACCCGGCGGGCGGCACGGTCACGTTCGACACCCTCAAACCGAGCAGCCTGTTCGTATCGGCGGTCGGGGCAGTGTTCGTGCTGGGGTATCTCGGGTTCGTAGGGTTCGAGTCGTCGGTGGCCTTCGCCGAGGAGTGCAAGGACCCGCGTAGGACGGTGCGGGTGGCCACCTACATCTCGGTGGGGCTGATCGCCGGCCTGTACGCATTGTCGGCGTGGGCGATGTCGGTCGCGGCCGGCCCGGATCAGATCGTCGCCGCGTCGCGGGAGCAGGGTCCGGAGGTGGTGTTCAACCTGGCCGCCGCGCAGCTCGGCGGCCCGGCCGCGGACGTCGGCCACGTGCTACTCGTCACCTCGGCGCTGGCGGCGCTGATCTCGTTCCACAACCTCATCGCCCGATACACCTTCGCGTTAGGCCGGGAGCATGTGTTGCCCGGCTGGCTGGGCACCACCTCGCACTCCGGCGCGCCGCAGCTCGGGTCGATGCTGCAAAGCACGATCGCCCTGACCGTGATCATCATCTACGTGGCGGCCGGCTGGGACCCCGTCAGCCATCTGTTCTTCCTGGTCGGCACCAGCGGCGGCTACGGCGTGCTGCTGCTGATCACGACCACCGCCCTCGCGGTGATCGTCTACTTCGCCCGGCACCGGACCTTCGACACGGTGTGGCGGCGGCTGGTCGCCCCGACCCTCGCCGCGATCGCGCTGCTGATCATCACCGCCCTCGCGACCGTGAAGTTCGACGTCCTCCTCAACGTCGCGGCCGACTCACCGCTGCGCTGGGTCATCCCGGCCGGGTACGTGGCCGTCGCGCTCGTCGGCGTCGGCTGGGCGATGATCCTCAAGACCACACGCCCGGACGTGTACGCGACCATCGGCCTCGGCGCCAAGGCTGCCACCGCCGGGCTCGGCCTGACCGCGCCCGGCCCGCGGCCCGCGACCGACGCCGGCTGGACCGCGGGTACTGGTGTGGCGGGCGGGCCGGTCCGATGACCCGCCCGCAGATGCGGGTCCCGCTGCTGTTCACCGCCGCTGGGCCCGGCGACGCGCACCTGGTCGCGGATCTGATCGCGACCGCGTTCCAGCCCTTGGAGGTGGCGGCCTGGCTTGTGGCGGACCCGGACGAGCGGTTGCGGGCGCTGTACGCCGATTTCCGGATTGTGGTCGAGCACGCCATCGCCCATGGCGAGGTGTGGATCACCGGCAACCAGGGTGGGGTGGCCGTGTGGCTGCCCCGCACCCCGGACACGCCGGTGCCGGAGATCGGCGACTACGCGCGGCGGGTGTGGCTGGCCTGCGGCCGGTACACGGGTCGGTTCACCGCGCTGGACGACGCGTTCGCGGCCCGCCACCCGACCGCGGCCCATCATCACCTCGCGGCCCTGGCCGTACACCCAGACCGGCGGTCCTGTGGTCTGGGCTCGGCGCTGCTCACCGAGTACCACAGCCGCCTCGACCGGACCGGGATACCTGCGTATCTGGAGGCGTCCAGCCGGCACAGCCGCGCGTTGTACCTGCGCCACGGCTACACCGACCACGGCCAGCCGATCCACCTACCCGACCACGGGCCGCAGCTGTGGCCGATGTGGCGGACCCCGCAACCCACGCCCAGCCCCAGCGACGGCGACCCCGCCGGCGCCTCCCGCGGCAGCCGAGCGGAGTGCCCACAGTGACCCCAGATCCCGCACACCGGCCCGACACACAACCGTCCGAACACCCGAACCCGGAGCGGCCGGCACGTTCGGCGGGTTCGCCTCGCCGGTCCAGCCCAGCCGACCAACGGCCTTCGTTGACGGCATTCCCGCTCGAGGCCGTTTGGACGCAGCTCGGCGCGGACGAGACGCGGCACCGGCCCGATGTGGTGAACAGCCGGCACGTGTCCGTCCGCGTCTTCGACGACGAACGCCGGCACACGTCCGGCATCGGTCGCGGTCGGGACCGGGGATCGGTCACGTGACGGCGCGCCGGACCCGGGGTGGGCTGCGCCTTGATGGCGTAACCGGGTCCGGCGCGACGGGCCGGGTCCACCGGACAGCACCCGGCCATGGCGGCGGCGACGTCTCAGACGTTGCACCCGCGCCGCCGCGGTGGCCTCCGTCCGTGCCAGGCGGAGGCCACCTCCGGCACCACGGGACCGGCCGCCACCGGCACCGGCACACCCGTGGTCGTCACACAGGCACGTGGCGGCGCACCGCAGTGACGTCAACCGGTCGGCCCAGCCATTCGGGGAGCAGCCGCGGGACACCACCGTTGCTGCGGCGGAGGCCCACACGTGGCGGCGTTACCCGAAACGTACGTGGCGCTGCTGCGGGCGACGGCACTCGTTCCTGCAGCGCTGGAAGGTATCCGGCAGCTACCCGCTCCCACCCAGGACTGTGATGACCGCTTCCGTACAACCAGACGACACTGCCGATCCGTTCCACCGGATTGACACCTCAGTGGCGCACCCAGCCCGCCGGTACAACTACTGGCTGGGCGGCAAAGACCATTTCGCTGCCGACCGCGCATCCGGCGACGCCATCGCGAACGTGTTCCCGGCGGTGCGCACCGCCGCGCTGGAGAACCGCCGGTTTCTGCACCGCACGGTCGCCTACCTGGCCGGTACCGCCGGGATTCGGCAGTTCCTCGACGTCGGCGTCGGTATCCCGCTGCCGCCGAACACCCACGACATCGCCCAGCGCATCGCCCCGAGCTGCCGGGTCGTGTACGTCGACAACGACCCGATCGTGCTCACCCACGCCCGGGCCCTGCTCACCAGCCACCCCCACGGCGCGACGGCCTACGTCGACGCCGACCTGCGCGACCCGGTGTCGATCCTGCGCCACCCGGACGTGCACCGCACCATCGACCTGGCCCAGCCGGTCGGGTTGCTGCTGATCGCCGTCCTGCATTTCCTCACCGACGAGCAGGCAACCCGAGCCGTCGCCACACTCCTTGACGCGCTCGCCCCGGGCAGCTACGTTGCGCTCAGCCACGGCACCACCGACTTCTGGACCGCCGACACCGCAGCCCAGGTGCCGCAGCTGCAACGCGGCTCCGAGACGCCGTACCGGCCCCGGTCCCGTGAGCAGATCGCCGGCTTCGTCGCCGGTCTGCACCTCGTCGACCCCGCCCCGGCCACACCGGCCCCCGCGGCGGGTACCACCACACCGACCGGCCAGCCCGGCGCGCGGCTGGTGCCGGTCGTCCGGTGGCGACCCGACCGCGACGACGGGCAGGACCTGCGCGACGACGAGGTGGCCTGCTACGGCCTGGTCGCCCACATCGCCGGGCCCGTGCCGCAGCCCGGTTCCGCGCCGACCGGTTCGGCGCTGTTCTCGTCACGGCCGGCGAGGCCGGCCAGTCAGGACGGCGTGCACCCGTGATGGTGCACCGCATCGGATCGGCGCCGTCGTCGTGCATGGGAAGACCCGGCGCGTGTACCGGCGGCCAGGAAGCGCCGTCGCCGACTTGCCTTGGTTCGCCTCGGCGACCCGCGAACCCTGGCCGGTTCCAAGGACGCGACCGCGCCGACCCACACCGGCCCCGGCCCCGGCCCAAGGCAGTCCGGCAACCCACGCGGCCGCCGCATCCGCCCGCACCGCTTCCAGCCCTGAATGACCGACCGGTACCCGGCCGGGACGAGCCCGAGTGCAGTCCACGAGGAGACCGATGGACCACGACGACGTCGAGCGACGCGATCACACCACCGCCCCGATCGGGGGCACTGATCCGACCACCGGCAGCAAGCGGCTGGCTCGTGCACCGCGCCGAGCGGTCACCGTCGCCGCCACTGCAGCGGCTGTCGTTGCCATCGTCGCCACTGGCGCTGCCGTCGCCGGGCGGATCGGCAACCACGCTACGACGCAGCTCGCCGGGCCGGCTCCCACTGCGGCGCTCGGCCTCACCGAGTCCGCCGGTGCCGCCGACTCGAGGGACCTGCTGGAACGGTTCGCCGACGACCTGATCCACGGCCCGGCCGACCCGGTCCGAGACCGGTTCGAATACATTAGCGCGCGGATCTGGGACCCGGCCGCCGCGCCGAGCGCCGCGTCCCCGGACGGTGCCGGGCCGGCGGTCCGGCGCACCCAGCTGTGGACCACCGGCCGTGCCGATAGCCGCACCGTCGAACTCGACGAGACCCACGGCTGCCGGCTCATCGCCGAACAGACCGGCAACGAACTCGGACCCTTCGACGGGCCGATGTCCAGCGACCCGGACGCCGTCCGCCGGCAGATCCTGCACGAACCCGTAGCTCCCGGCGCCGTCCCGGACGTCTGGGGACAGGTCGCCGGACTGTACAGCCAGCGGTTCGTGCCGCTGGCCACCCGGCAGGGCATCCTGCGGATGCTGGCCCGCCAACCTGGCGTCAGCGTGCAACCGCAGCTCACCGACCGTGCTGGACGCATCGGCGTCGGCGTTACCTGGATGTATAAGCCGCCGATGCCCTTCACCGTCGCCAAGACCTTGATCTTCGATGCGGCATCTGGGCGGCTGCTGGCCAGCCACAGCCGCACACAGCGGCGGCCCGGCGCGACACCACCATCGGATCCGACCGGCGGCAACGAGACGTATCTGCTGATGGTGACCAGCACGTACACCCCAGACGTGCACACCCCGACGGTCGGGTGTTCCTGATGACCGCACCGGCCACGCAGTTCCCGGCGTGCGCTCGCCGCCGCACGTCACGGTGGCGCGAGTCTTCCGCTCGCCGACCCGTCAACGGTGATGCCGGTGGCATCACCCCCGTCATGCGCCGTCGGCACGCGCGGCGTTGAGGAAGGCAGGGGCATGAGGATGCGGATCGGCTACAGCATGTGGGGGTTTCTCGGCCCGGGGGTCCTCGACACCCCCGACGGTGCGCGCAGCTACCGCCGCGCCGTCGTCGACGGGCTCCGCGGCGCCGGGCACCAGGTGGTGTTCCTGCAGCAGGACCGGGACCGGGTCGAAGCGGGCGATCTGGTGCCCGGTTTCCGGTGGGACGACGGGCTGCCGCCCCTGGACGCTCTGGTGTTCGAGTGGCGGTGGCGGCTCCCGGGCCGCAACGACACACCGTGCGGCTCGGCGGGGCACACCTGCGACCTGCACCGGCAGGTCGAGCTGCTGGAGCACTACACGCGGGCGGCCGGGACACCGACGCTGGTGTGGGATTTGGACCGGCAGCTGCAGCCCGACGATCCGGTCCGCGGCTTGCCGAACGTCGTCGTGGCCGACTTCGCGTTGCGGCAGGTACCGGGTGTGGTGTCCCTGCCCTGCCCGGTCCCTGACGTGCTCCTCGACGCGGCCGACCCGGCCGCGCTGGTCGCGCTGGACCGGCCGACCGACCTGGTGTACGTCGGTAACCGCTACGAGCGGGACGCGGCTTTCGACAGGTATTTCGTGCCGGCGGCGCGGAACCTGGTGCATGAGGTGGCCGGGAAGTGGGCCGGTGCCGGGCGGTGGCCGCAGGTGCGGTTCACCGGCCGGGTGCCCTATCCGCAGGTCGTGACGATCCACCGGCGGTCGGTGGCGACGGTGCTGCTCATGCCGGACCGCTACGCCTCGGTCGGTGCGATGAGCTCGCGGCTGTTCGAAGCCGTGACCGCCGGCTGTCTGCCGCTGGCCACCGCGGAACTGGCCATGGCGGACGTGTTCGTCCCGCCGCAGCTGCACGTCACCGACGCCGCGGACGTGGTCGACCGGGTGCGGTGGCTGCGCGGCATCCAGGGCACGGCCGAACACGCCGCGGTCCTGGCGCAGTGCCTGCACCGGCTCGAGCCGTTCCGGGCCTCCCGGCACGCCGCCGCCCTGGACCAGCTGCTGCGCGCGATCCCCACCCCGGCACAGGCCGGCGACATGATCCGGCCGGCCTGTAGACCAACGACGAGGAGTTGACCATGCTGACCCCGGCGACGTTCACCACCTTCACCGACGCCTATCTCGCCGTCCTGCGCACGATCGTCGACGAGCCGCACGCCGTCACCGCGGGCCGCGGGAAAGACGCCTGGGAAGTCCCCAACGTCAGTTTCCGGCTGACCGACCCGACCGCCCGGACCCCGTATCTGGCCGCCCGCCGCGCCAACCCGGTGTTCAACATCGCCGAGTTCCTCTGGTACGTCGCCGGCCGCGACGACATCGACATGATCGGCTACTACGCGCCGCGGCTGCGGCAGCTGTCCCCGGACGGCACCCGGCTGACCGGCACCGCCTACGGGCCGCGGCTGTTCACCCCCGGCGGCACTGACCGGCGCAGCCAGTTCGAACGCGCCCTGGACCTCACCGTGCATGAACCCGACAGCAAACGCGCCGCCATGCTCATCATGCGACCCGACGAGCTCGAAGACCCGCACCACCCGGACGTGGCGTGCACGCTCGCGCTGCAGCTGATGCTGCGCGGCGGCCGGCTGCACATGACCGGCTACATGCGCGGCAACGACGCCAAAATCGGGCTGCTGTGCGACGTGTACTCGTTCACGATGATCCTCGAATTCGCCGCCCGGCTGCTCCGCGTCCCGGTCGGCACCTACACCCACCACGTCGGGTCGATGCACATCAACACCCTCGACCTCGACCAGGTCCGGGCCATCCTCACCGAAGCCGACACAGCACCCGCCGCCGGCCCGTTCCCACCCGATCCGATGCCGGCCGACACCGACTGGCCGGTCATCGACCTGGTCCTGCACGCCGAGGAAGCGCTCCGCGCAAACCGCTTGCCGATGCCACCGGCCGACGTCTCCGGCATGCCGCTCGCCCCGTACTGGCAGCGGATCGTGCTGCTGCTGGAGGCGTACCGGCAGATCCAGCACACCACCGGCCCGGTCACCGCAGACGTGCTCGACGCGCTGCACCCCGGACACCGGTGGCTGCTCACCCAACGCTGGCCGGACCGCGTCCCGGCCACGGCCGGCCAGCCCCGATGAGCGCCGAACCCGCCACCGCCCGGGCCACCGCAGCCGTCCCGACACCCGACGCCGGCCGGTACGATCTACCGCCGGTGGTGTGGGCGGACTGGACCGTCGTGCTGCTCAAACCGGACTGCGTCCGCCGCGGCCTCACCGACCCGGTACTGACCTGGATCGAACAAGCCGTCCGGCTCGTCGACGTGCGCCCCGTGCAGCCGGCGATGGCGCAGATCTTCGCCCACTACGACGACATGCTGCCGCTGTCGCAGCAGCTGCGCAGGAACGTACCGGCTGAACTGCTGCGCATCTTCGTCGGCCATACCGTCGTCATCGCCCTCGGCCACGGCCCGGACGCCACCGTCCGGGTGCGGGCCATGGTCGGGCCGACCGACCCGGCAGCCGCGCCGCCCTCCACCATTCGCGGCCGATTCGCCGACGACACGCTCCGCCGCGCCGTGGCCGACGGGCGGCTCGTCGACAACCTCATCCACACCTCCGATCACGGCGGGGTAGTCGAACGCGACTTCCGTATCTGGTACGGCACGGCCTGCACCCACCTGCTGCACCCCGAACCCGCACCGCTGCCCAACTCTTCAGGAGGCACCATATGACCCTCGTCGACCTCGGCATCCCCGGCATCGGACGCACCGCCAAACAGCTGCCGATCATGCCCGCCGACGACCAGGCCGGCCTGGACCCCTACATGGCCACGATCGTCGGCTACCGCAAATCCGGGCTGTCGCTCAACCACATCATCGGCTGCCCGCTGGACTGCGGCTACTGCGTCCGGCACTTCTGGGGCAACTTCGACGACAAGACCCCACACCTGCTCGTCCCCACCGCACAGGCCATCGACATGCTCACCACCCACCCCGGCTTCGAACCACACCTGACCCCGATCCAGCTGTTCAACAAAGCCACCGACCCGTTCCTGCCCGGCGTCAAACCGCACCTGTTCCAGGTCCTCACCGCCCTCGATGCGCGCGGCTACACCAACCACGTCCTGGTGATCACCCGCTTCACGATCACCCCGGGGGACATGGCCGTCCTGGAGTCGCTGCGGCACCTGCGGGTGACGCTGCTGCTGACCTACAGCGGCATCCGCGACGAGCGGATCGAACCGATCGCCAAGTCCACCATCACCCTCACCTCGCTGCGGACCGCCGCCACCCACAAACAGCGCACCGGCCTGGTGCTGTACTGGCGGCCGATCGTGCCCGGCTGGAACACCGACCCGGCCACCATGGCCCACGTCCTGCACGCCGGCCGCGACGCCGACGCCATCGTCTACACCGGCTACTACCACCAGCAGACCAACGACACCTACCTGCGCTCCCTCGGCGTCGAGGTGCCGTTCAGCCCCGACGACTACCACCGGCGCAAAACCATGTCCGACGAGCTCGACGCGACCGTCGTCGCGGCCTGGCGCGCCTCCGGCATCCGCACGCCACTGTTCCGCAAAACCAGCTGCGGCGTCGCCTACACCCACCATGCCGCCGACTACAACGGCCACTGGGGCGTGCCCGGCCTGTGTGACATCTGCCCCGCCCAGCAGCAGCAACGCTGCGCCACAGCCCACACCACACCAACCACCACGAAGATGGATGCCGTACTCGACCGGCTCGGGCACACCGGCGTGCCCTACCGCATCGACAACGGCCACGTCTGGGTCGCCGGGCTCACCGAGATGGACCGCTACCCGATCCAGCACCTGCTGCAGTACCAGATCTGGAACGTCGACTCGCCACACTTCACCGGGGCACACGGCCGATCCCCGCACGGCCATACCATCAACCCAATAGACCTCGCCGCCGTCGAGGCCGCGACAGCGGAACTGACCCTGGCCGCCCGCATCGAAGACGACTGACCACCCCAGCCACTCCGGGAGATCAGCGTGCTGCACCCAACGATCCAGACCTGGTCGACGAAACCCTGGCACATCACGCCGCTCGTCGCGATCGACCTCGAAGGCAGCGGCGCACAAGACCACGACCGGGAAGCGATCCTCGAGATCGCCGCCGTCCGCCTGCTGCACGGCAAACCCGACACCGCCACCGCCTACACCACGCTGATCAACCCCGGCCGGCCGATCCCACCCCGCCCCTGGATCTCCCCAGGCCTGTCCGGAACCGCACTCAGCAGCGCCCCCACACTCGCCACCGTCGAACCGGAACTCGCCGCCCGGCTCAATGACCGCATCCTCGTCGGACACAACATCGGCGTCGACTGGCGCCTGCTCCACCGCCGCTGCCCCACGATCGCACCAGCCGCGCTACTCGACACCCACAAACTCGCCCGGACACTCATCAGCACAGGCTCCCGAAACCTCAGCAGCCTGATCGACACCCTCGGGCTGACCGCTGCAGCCGACATCGCCGCGCCGGGCAGCCGACCGCACCGGGCCCTCTGGGACACCACAGCAACCGCCCTGCTCCTCACCGCGCTCGTCAGCCGCGGCTGGCCAACCGAACCCGCCCTGTCGACCCTGCTCGCAGCTGCCGGCCAGCCCCTGCACCCCCGACCCCCGGCCGCCGACGACGGCCCCGACGGCCCGACCCTGTTCTAGCGTGCCCTGGCAGGAGCACCCCCTGATGTTGAAGACCGACGTGGGTTGCCATTGGCGGCGCTGCGCCGGTAGGCGTTTGTGGGGGTTGCGGGGCTCGCGCGGGAATGGCGTGGACCGCGTCTGGTTACTCGCTGCCATGCTGGCTGTTGCCCGGCAGCGGATCGGCACGTCAGCGGCCACTTGTGTAGAGCAGGTGATACGTCAGGCTGGACACGGCCAGACGTCGCTGCGAGGGTGGACGCATGGCTGACGTCGAGTCGGCGCAGGCGTGCGGCACGCGGTACGAACCGAGCCGGGGGCCGTGGACGCCCGGCGCAGGCCGGGCCCGGCTGCAGCGTGATCACCCTGAGGTGATCCCGGAGAAAACCGAAAAGCTTCAGCGCCGCGCAGACGAGGTCATCGCCTCCGCTGCGCGTCTGATCGACGAACGAGATCAGGCGGCGTCGCGGTGCCGGTCTGCGGTGAGTTCGTTGGCGGCCCGCTGGGCGGCGTCGAGGGACCGGCGGAGTTCGGTGACCGGGTCGGTGGTGTCGTCGACTGCTGCCTCGACCCAGCCGCGGATCAGCGCTGACGGTGTGACGCCTTGGCGGGCGGCGAGGTCCTTGACGGCGGCGTCGAGGTCGCTGGGCAGGCGTACCGGCCGGACAACCATGACCGGGGCGCCGGGCGGCGGCAGGTCAGGGACGACGGCAGTGTCGTCGTAGTCGAAGGGCGCGCCGCCGGCGACGGCTGCCGCGAATTCCTGGTCGGCTGCGAGCTGTGCCTGCTCGTCATGCATGGTCGTGCTCCCACTGCTCGAATAGGGCGATATCGGCGGGGGTCATGCCTCGCGCGCCGACGATCATCGCGTCGTGTCCGCCGAGGTGGCGTACGACGACGGTGATCGGCCGGCCGGTGGTGGTGCGCGAGTGGATGGCGATGTAGTTGATGCCGTGCGGTCCGCGGACCTGGCGTGGCCAGCGGTGCGGGTTTTCGAGTGCTTCCAGGACTTCGTGCGGTTCGACGCCGAGGAGGAACGCAAGAATGCCGGGCATCCACTCGTAACCCACAACTGGATCGTACACCGGCGTATACGTGCAGGTCAGCTGATGCAGAGGGGAAATCTTGGGCGTTCGGCGCTGACGCAGCATTCTGCTGCTGCTGCTGCTGCTGCCTTTGCGGCGTGGTGCTGGTCGCCGTCGTGGGCGGCCTGGTGGCGCTCATCGTGCAACTCGGCAAGGACCGCTGACCGCATCCAGCTGATTTCAGGCTTCGGCGAACGTGTCGGCTCTATCCGGGGAGCGTGATCATTGTTGCCGCTGCTCATGGGGGGCGTCTCGTGCGGCCACCGGTCGAGCCGATACGCGCCGTGCCCGCCACGGAATTCCCGGCCGGGGCCGTGTGCGAGCCGAATGCGACGGCTAACGGTGCATGGCGTTTTTCCAGCCGGACCGGGTGTCCCTGCACTCGCGGCACCGGCGGGACTGCACCCGGTACGCCCGGACGTCACCTACCTGTTGCGCGGCCTGGACCCGGTTGTGGTGTTCGACAGTGAGCTCGTCATCTAAGACGGAGGCGGACCAACGTCGTCGCCCTGCAGCGGCGGATCGTCGCCGGGGCGCCGGCTGCCGCTCGAGGCCCGGGACCAGCCCGCCCACTACGTCGTCGTCGACGTGCTCGCCGACCCGGGCGGCCCGCTGTTCGACCTGCCGTTGCGTGAACGGCGGGCCCGGCTCGAGGTGCTGCTTGCTGGGGCGCCGCAGTTGCACCTGTGCCGGCCGCCCACCGACGTGCACGAAGCCCGGCGGTGGGCGGCCGACTGGGAAGCCGCCCGGCGGACCCGCCAGCCTTTCGCGTGCAATACGACACCCATACGACCATGATCGCCCAGCATTTCCGCTGCTCAACGGTGCGAGGCGAACTACAGCAGTGGTGTTCGGTCAACTGTTCGCCCTCCCGCGGAACCGCCGCAGATGCCGGGTGCTGGAACTCCCGAGCGATGGAACGTCGATCATTTCGAAGATCAGCTTGCGACGGGTCTCGGATACCTGCCTGCTGGCGAAAGCGGCCAAGCGCACTGGGTCGGAGCTCCCGGCGGCGGCTACCGGCCCTCCGGCTGATCCGCCCACCTGATCGGGAACGCACCCAAGCGCGCCTCGTGCACCCGGTCACCCTGAGCGACATGTCGCAAGATTTTGGTGCAGCGGATCTCGACGTCGCCAGTGGCCGTTGTCGTGGTTCTGGTCGCCGGGCAGCACTCAATCGCGATAGACATGTCCGACACCCTAGTCGAACGCATGTACGATTTTGGCTTATCCGTCGCAGCCCACCCGCGAAATGTCGGGACTGTTGCCGGTCTGACGCGGATGTCCGAACGCCTCGCCGCTGTCCTCACCCTCACCGACCGGCCTGAAGTTGTCGATGTGCCGTGCCGTGACCGGATTCCAACCGCTTCCCAGGGTTGGATGACGCCGTCTGCCGCCGCTCGTCGGGGCCTGCTCTCCAGGCGCACTGCGCGCACCGGTTCGTCCTCGCGCCGGCCGCAGCGATCACGCGGGTTGCGGAGACGGCGGAGACGTGCCCGAGACACCGAAGTTCAGGAGGCTGACATAAGGGCTGTTATCGCACCCGTCGCCGATCGGTCGGGGCGGTCCGTGGCCGCTTAAGGTATGTCGGACCTGGCCTGATGTGGGCGAAGCTACAGGGGTGCAGAAGATAGCAGGCACGGTTGACCTCGCTGCAGTCATGAGCGTTTTGGGGAAGACGCGGCCCGTGTTCCACTCTGAGGCCGACTTCCAACACGCCTTTGCGCAGGTGGTGCAACAGACCGACGCGGCGGTCGGGGCCCGGCTCGAGGTACCGCAGGGCAATCGTGAGTACCTGGATCTGTTGTGCCGCAGTGCAATTGGACGGAAAGCCATCGAATTCAAGTACTTCACCGCGGCCTGGAACGGCATGTGCGAGCCAAACGAGGAAGTCTTCCGCCTCCGTACACAGGCCGCAGCGGACGTCGCTCGCCACAGCTTCGTCCACGACATTGTCCGTCTGGAGCGGTTTTGCCGCGAAGCTCCGGCGCCCATGTCAGGCATCGCCATCATGCTGACCAACGACCGGACGCTGTGGAGCAAGCCGACAAGGGGTGGGACCCGCGACGCCGCGTTCCGCATTCATGAAGGCCGGCAACTTGTAGGCACCCTGCGCTGGGGCGTTGGGCCGGACTACCACGTGCCGAACGAGCGCACTTTGGCTGGCAGCTACCAGATCCGGTGGCATGACTATTCGAACCTGCCTGGGACGAACGGCAGATTTCGATGGGTCGCACTCGAAACGGCGCTGCAACCGTGAGGACCGCGACGATCGTGCGCTGGCACCGCCGTCACCAGGCGCTCCGTTGAAGGTACGGGGCGCCACGTCTTCGGTATGGAGATCAGATCGGTGGTCTCCGCTGTGGGAGGTCCTTGAACGTCCGGACTTTATTGGCGAGAGCAGCGAGCCTGCTTGGGTGGGGCAGACCGAGCAGGGCGCGACATCGACGCGGACGGCTACGGGAGTGCGGCGGACCGTTCACGTGTGCCACCCTGCCTGAATGTATCCGCCGCACGGCGCCGCTGGCTCGCTGCTGGCACCGGCCGACGCCGTCGACATCCCCGTATTCCTGCGCCGCAGCGCCCCGCTCACGCCGCAACGCCGGCCGCGCGCCGAGCGCATCGACGCCACCGCACCCCCCTGGCCCACCGGCACAGAGCCGCCTGATGGGCAATATCTGGTCCGGACAACCTGGCGCGAGATCATCGACGCGGCTGTCACAGTCGGACGTGACCCGACCGCGTGGCTGGCCGCGACCCCGACACTGGCATGGGCGGAGCTGGTCGCGCGGCGGTCACCCTTGATGGCGTATCTCGGTCGGACCCGGCATGACATCATCCCGGGCGCGGCCGTGTACCACCTGGAGCCGAACGTCATCTACCAGTACGGCACCGAAGTCAGCGCCCAGGTCGGCTTCGGCTACCGGATGGGCATGACCATGGCAGAGTGGGCAAGCCGTGGCCTGCTCGGCACCGGACCGACCGATCACGCGGAAAGCGTCGCCGCACCAGTCGCCGCCGGACTCGGCTGGACCCCGCAGGACGGTTTGCCGGACCTCCTTGCCCACCATCCGGCCAGCCCACATCCGTGGCTCATCGAGGCCAAGGGAGGCCGACGCGCGGGACTGACGGTGCTCCGTAAAGGCGCCCACCAGCTGAGCCGGGCCGGACTGATGGCCGGCCCGCATGTGCGCCTGCTGTGCGGCACCAGCCTCGAGCACCGGGTCTTCGTCACCCTCGACCTCGAAGTGGTTGACGGCGGCGGGGTCATCACGGCAGCCAATCCCGGCCCGGACGACGCCGATCCCGAGACGATCCTCGACCTGGCCCGCTCTCGGATGCTGTTCTACCTTGCGCTGCACGCCCTGCCGCCGGATCGCCTGCGTGTGACGCCGATCGGGGCTGATCTCGGCTCGTACCGTATGGGCCGTGGCGCCGCGCTGGCACAGCTGCTCGAGGCAGACCCGTCGACGGTGGTGGAACGGGCCGCGGCCCGCAACCTCGCACAGTATCGGCGCCGGCCGCCGCAGCACCGCGCGGAGATGATCACCGCCCGGGTACCGGGCACCGATCTCATCGTCGGGCTGTCCCGCCGGCTGTACGCGGCGTGCGAGCAGCTCGCCGCGGAGCAGATGCGCCTGGCGCTCAGCATCGACGTCGAGCTGCCGCTGCCGATGGCACCGGCCGACATCGAGTCCGACCTGCGGTTCGTCGATGAGCGGCGCCAGGAGCGCGAGGCGTTGCTCCGGCTGCGCGAACGCCAGGAGCGTCGATACCTGGCCAAGCGCGCCGTGGCCGGCTTCCGCCGCGGCAGCACAGCCGAGTGGGCCGAGCTCGTCGGCGGGGATCCGCCGCTACAGGTGGAGCCGCCGATCGGCTATCTCGAGGCCGCCACACCGGACACCTACCTGGCCGTGAGCGCCGCCAGCACGACGACGCTACCCTGACGCCGCGGCGCGTACGGGGCCGCTGCGCTCTACCAGGTGACGGCGCGCAAGCACCATAACGCCACCACCGGCCCGCTTATGATGTACGCGTTACAAGGCTGGACAAGTCTGGTCGTCGTCGGCGAGTCTCGGAGGATGGCCAGCAAGGCCCGGTCCCATGCCACGTAGCGCCATCCGGCTATCGGGCTTCATCCGTGCGGCTGGTGAGCCAGCAAACCCCAGCGGTCCATCTCGGCTATGCCGGCTGCGCCCCTGCTCGCGCCTGCGCTGGCTGAGTATGGTCAATGCCGGTTCGATGACGTGCGATGTACAGCGACGGCGAGTACACCGATCGCTGACCCGGCGGTCGATCCGATGGTGATGATCGCGACCTCAGCGATTGGACCTACGGCGGTCGGCGACGCGATTGCCACCAGGATGACGACCAGTATGGTGCCAATCGCGCCTCCCGCGACGACGGCCGCAAGCACACTCTCGGCGGCAGGACCGCGGCGCGACCGAGTTGTGCGGGAGTGGGATGACATCTGGCCCCCAGAAAATTGAGTAGGTAGTACTACCTATTCATCGTAGGCGCTGCTACTGTCCCACTGACAGCGTCGGACAACTTCTGACAGCATTGAACGGAGTGAGTCGAATGCCGCACGTTCGGCGTGCTCAGCTTCCTTCTGGGGCCCACGACGACCTGGTTCGCGCCCTTCGCGAGCTGCATCTGCGAGCGGGGCAGCCGAGTCTTCGACGCGTTGCCCGGGCCGCGAGGGGAGTTAGCCACGACACAGTGCACAGACTGTTGGTTGGCGCCACGGTGCCGAGTTGGGGTGCGCTCGAGCTCGTCGTCGAGGTACTTGAAGGCGAAGTCGATGAATTCAGGCAGCTGTGGATGTGCGCGCGCCGTCAAGCGGAGTCCGACCTTGGTTAGCGCGGGGACCCCGTCGGTGCTCATCGTCGACGACGATCCATACGTACGCCTCGCACTGACCGCTGTCCTCCGGGACGCCGACTTCGAGGTCACTGAGGCGTCGAGCGGCGAGGCCGCGGTGGAAGCTGCTGCGGCATTGAGCCCGGACCTTATTGTGATGGACATTCTGATGCCGCCGGGCATTACCGGCATTGAAGCCACGCGCCGCATCGTCGAATGTAATCCAAACGCTCGTGTCGTTATGTTTTCCGTTTATGAAACCACCGAGATCGTCTCTGCGGCACTTGCTGCTGGCGCAACAAGTTATGTCACAAAACACACGCCTCGAGACACGCTCCTCGATGCACTGGTCAGAACACATGCTGGCCAATCGGTTGCAATTCCCGCTCCGAACCCGTCTGCATTTCCTGGTCTTGGACCGCCGCTGGGTTCTCGTGGGCGGGAAATCCTGGATCTTGCGGTACACGGACTTACGGCGCAGCAGATCGGTGACCGACTCGAGCTCTCACCCCGAACCGTCGAAGGGCACCTTCAGGCCATTTACGCCCGACTCGGGGTGAGTAACCGCGTCGACCTCGTACGGACGACACTCGAGGGCCAGGTGTTTGTCGGCGGTTCCTTTATGAACCCCCCGGCGGGCGCTGCCTCCGTGAACCCGAAAGATCTCCTAACTGACCGGGAGCACGAGCTCGTCAGGTTAATCGGACGAGGTCTGACCAACCGGCAGATTGCAACAAGAACCGGACGGTCGACGCACACTGTGAACTATCATTTGCGCCAGATTTTCCGTAAATTGGGAATCAGCTCCCGCGTTGAGCTCGCGGAAATCGCCCGGCAACTGGACACGCCACCCTCGAGTGGCGATGCCGAGTAACCCTCTCACCGATGACAAAACGACAAGGCTATGAGCTGACGTCGATCTCGCAGCTGGCCGCCACGAGTGGCCGCGTTGCGACGCAGCTCGCGCGAGATCGTCGACGGTGATCTGCCCAGGGCCTGGGCGATCTGCCGGACACCGACCTTCTGCGCTCTGAGCAGTGCGATCTCCTCCCGTTCCTCAAACGACAGGAAACGGCCGGAAAGCGGCGCACTACTGACACTTCGCACCCCGCCAGCGTCACGGAACCACCGCGAGCCGACCGGCTGCGACACGCCCACCTGCAGTGCAGCCTCCTCGCTGGAACGCCCTTGAGCGATCAGGTCCCAGAACCCCCGCCGGTGCTCACGCCGCCAAACAGGCGGACGACCCGGCGACCGCATCGCCGGCCTGCCCGTCACCGATGTCGCCCAACCCCGCGACCGTCCCATCTCCACCTCCAAAAATCGAGGTGTTGCGATCACCGCTGAAATTCGCCCTGGCAGCCGCGGTCGGAGTGAAAGACCAGGCCGTTGCCGGGCCGGCGGCGCTGTAATGCGTCAGTCAGGGCGGCGTCGATCAGGTCGGTTTTGAGGTGATCGGCGACGGCCCAGCCCACCACGCGGCGGGAGGCGAGGTCGATGACTGTGGCCAGATACAGCCAGCCTTCCCAGGTGTTGATGTAGGTGATGTCGCCGCACCAGCGCATGTTGATCGCGGCCGGGTACACGGCGAAGTCGCGGCGGATCAAGTCCGGCCGCCGTGCCGCGTCCGGATCGGGCACGGTCGTCACCTGCCAGCGACGGGCGTTTCTACCCCGGATCGCGGCGGCGCGCATCCGGCGGGCGATGCGTTTGCGGCCGTGCCGCAGCCCGGCAGCGGCGAGCTCGGCGTAGATACGCGGCGCGCCGTAGGTGCCGTTCGACGCTGCGTGCACCTCACGGATCCTGGCGGTGAGCTGCTCGTCGGCACGAGCCCAAAGGCTGTGCTCGTTGCGGGTGTAGTAGGCGGACCGGGAGACCTGCAGCAGCACACACGCACGCTTGACGTTGCGCCGGCCGGCCTGCTCCGCCTCGATGAACGGGTACACGTTCACCGGATCTCCCTCGCGAAGAAAGCCGTCGCCCGCTTCAGGATGTCGTTGTCCTCCTGCAACCGGCGGTTCTCCCGCCGCAGCCGCGCCAGCTCCGCCCGCTCGTCCGACGTCAACCCACCAGAAACCGGCCCACCCCCCGAGCCCGCACCGGCACCGGCGCCGGCGTCAATCTCAGCCTGCTTGACCCAGCCCCGCACCGCGGTCTCGGTCAGATCGAAATCCCGGCACACCTGCCCGACCGAACGATCCCCACGCTGACACATCTCCACGATCTCGGCCTTGAACTCCGCCGTGAACGCACGACGAGGCCGAGGCCGCTGCTTGCCCATACTCTCCATGATGCTGGACATCCTCCCGGAGCCCACAGGCCCCCTGATCTCAGATGTCCGCCAAAACGGGCCAGGCCCACGGGTCGGACAGCAGCATGCTGGACCGATACAGCCGCAAGGATCACCTCGGCGCGCCGCAGCAACCGACGAAACGCCACCCGATCCCCGTACTTCGAGCAATTGCGTCGCTGGCCTGCGCCGCAACGGCCGCGCGCAGCGACAGGCACCGCGCATGCGGCGTGGTGGTGACGACCCCTGGAAGGCGACAGAGTGTCGTATTGCTCGACAGCGCCTTGGCTCAGCGCGAGCGGCCCATTTGCCGTATACGCCACACGAGAAGGGTCCGATCTGTGCTGGCGCTGACCACTATGGCTTCGTGGTTCTGCAGAGCTGCCGTCACCGCTGTCACGGGGCCGCCGTGACCGGCCAGTTCATCCAACTGCGCACCTGTGTCTGCATCCCAAAGCCGTATTGTGCGGTCGTAGCCGCCGCTGACGATTACGGAGTAGCCGTCGGGCCGGGGTAGTGGGGCCACTGAGGCTACCGGTCCTGTGTGGCCGATCAGCTCGTTTAGCTGCTTGCCGGTCTCGGGGTCCCACACTCGGATCGTGTTGTCATACCCGCCGCTGACGATCAGGGCATTGCCGTCCGGTCGCGGCAGCGGGGCCACCGAGGCCACGGAACCGGTGTGGCCCTTCAGCTCGTGTAGTTGCGTGCCTGTGCCGGAATCCCACAAACGGATCGTTCGCTCACTACCGCCACTGACGATGAGATTGGCGCCGTCCGCTCGGGGCAGCACAGCCACCGACAACACCGAGCCGCGGTGTCCCAATAACGTCCGGTACCGGTCACCGGTCTCTGGATTCCATAAACACACCGTTCGGTCGAATCCGCCGGTGATGATCGATGTTCGGCCATCCGGCGTCAACAGCGCCGCGATAGACGTCACCGGGCCTGTGTGGCCGATCAGATCGCTGAGATGCGCCCCGTCGGAGGTCCAGACTCGTATTGCCGGGCCGCTACTGCCGACGATGAGGCAGCTACCGTTCGCTTGGAGGAGTGCGGTCACGGCCTCGACCGCAACATCCGAATGTAGTTCGTGGATCTGTTCGCGGCGGTCCGGGTCCCATAGGCGCACCGTCTGGTCGTTTCCGCCGCTGATGATGAGCAGGCGGCCTTTTTCGTCTGCTACCGCGGCGACGGTTTGGATCGTCCCGGTGTGGCCGGTCAGTTTGTGCAGCTGGGTTCGGGTGTCCGGATCCCACAGCCGTATTGTCTCGTCGTAGCCGCCGCTGACGATCATGGGCGGCCCGTCGCTGCGAGGCAAAGCGGTGACCGAGCGAACTCGTTCGGTGTGGCCGCTCAGGTGGTAGACCTCTTGGCCGGAGATCGGTTCCCACACACGGACGATTCCGGCGTCGTGTGTGTAGCCGTGGCTGCTGATGATCAGGCTTTGACCGTTGGGGCGACGCAATTCGGCGATTGACCATGCGGCGCCGACAGGGGTGGGGATTGTGTTGACGAGGGTGCCCGTTGCGGAGTCCCACACTCGGATAGTTCGGTCGTCGCTCCCGCTCACGATCAACGTCCGGCCGTCAGGGTTCCTCAAAGTGGTCACGGACAGCACGGCACTGGTATGGCCGGTAAGCGTCAATAGCTGCAAACCGGTGTCCGGGTCCCAGATTCGAATTGGCGCGGCGCCAGAGAGATAGCCGTCAGCGCTGATGATTAGGGCTCCGCCGCCCTGCGGAACGAGGGCTGCAACCGACTCCACTGGGCCGAGATGTCCGGTCAGCGCGTGGACCTGGTTCCCCGTGTCGGGGTCCCATACGCGGACCGTGTGGTCGTTGCCCGCACTGAGGATGAGTGTGCGTCCATGCGGGCCGGGGAGGACCGCAATCGACCGTACCCAGCCGGTGTGTCCGTTGAGTTGCCGGAGTTGCAGCCCGGTGTCCGGATCCCAAATGCGAACTGTGCTGTCGTCTCCGCCGCTGACAATAAATGCACGTCCGTCGCGACGGGGAAGTGCCGCTACTGCTCGCACGCGTCCGCTGTGACCGGTCAGCATCTGGAGTTGGACACCGTTGTCGGCATCCCAGATCCGGACACATCCGTCGTGCGCTCCGTCGCCATCGCCGCTGATCAGCAGGCTGTAACCGTCGGGTCGTGGCAGTGTGGCCACTGACCAGACAGGCCCGGCGTGGCCTGGACGGATACGGTGTGTCGTGCCGGTCCAGAACGCTGCCTGGACCGTGTGGTGCCAATCAGGTTCACGTTCGGCCAAGGCATCGGCGAGGGCATTTGCGCCGGTCTTCCGGGCCCAGACATGCAGCCACCAGGTCTGCTGGACGTCGGGTTGCTCCGCCCATTCGTTGGTGGCCGCCTCCAGGGCTGCCGCGGCTGCGATCGCCTCGCGGGAGCCGAGCTTATGGCGGTGGCGGAGGATGTCACCTGGCGGGAACGTGAGCAGGAATGCGGGGTCGAGCATCAACTCGTCTAGGACGCCTCCCGCCGCGGCGTGGCTGGTGAACATTACTCTCGCGTAGTCGTCGATGCTCGCCCAATCTCGACTGTCGAGGATTGCGGCAGGCGTGAGACTTTCCGTTATCGCCCGGTTGGCGTCGATCCAAGCGGCGTGTAGCTGGCCTCCCACGCCGGCTTCCGGCGGTTCGTCGTCTGGGTAGTCCGTCTGAGCTATTGCGTCGCGCGCGAACAGGTCACGCAGGCTCTGATGACGGACTCCGTAGGAGCGACGCCGGGCGGTATCACGGGTGACGTCCAGGAAGGCTCGCGCCGGTCCGTCCAACCAGGCAGCCAGCTGGTCCTTGACTGGTTCCGCTTGACCATCCGGGAGGACATGCGCAAGTTCGCTGGCCGTGACGGGACGCTGCAGCGCAGTCAGCGCGGCCAGCGCTGGTCGGTGTAATGATGTCCAAGCTGGCGACAGAGCCCAACGGTCGACCTGCTGTAGATAGTAGCCTCGAAGGCGGTCGGGCAGATCGGACACTGCTGCTGGTTCGCGGATTCCGGATCGGATGTCATCGAGAACGTATCGCAAATAGATCCAAACTCCACGGCATCGCTCCAGTAGCGTCGCCGCGAACCAGTCGGGATCGACGTGGTGGCGGGCCAGAGCCGTTGTAAGTGCGCTGTCTGGCGCAGGGCCGTGGACGGCGTGGTAGAGGAAGGCGCCCATGTCGCCGAGGTTGTCGGCTCCCTCAACGGTGATCTGCGTCCAGCCAACCCGTTGTGGGTCCTGCAGGGCGGCAAGCGGGAGACCGTATCGGCTGGTCGCAATGATGAAGACGCCAGGCGGAAGAGCGTCCGGAGCAGGCAGGCCCAGAGGTATGCCGGTTTCCATACCGGGCGCGTCGGGCTCAGCCTCGTCCAGGCCGTCGATGACCAGGACAAGGGGGTGACGAGCTCCAGTCAGCCGATCCCGCTCGGCCGCAGCGGCACGGAGGACCTTGGCGAGCCAATCCGGCCGATCCGCCGCTGTGGGGAACACGTCATGCGGAGCGAACCGGTCACCTAGACTCCACCCGCCCAAGAGCTGCGCAGCGAGACTTTTTCGGGCCTCGACCGGGTTCCGCGCGCCCCCGCCCAGACGGGTGAAGTGATAGGCGCAGGGCCGTGTCCACGCGAGGTGCGCTGCCAGCGCGCTTTTTCCTACGCCGGCCTCACCACGGACGACTACGTATCCTCGATCGTGACCAGCGATACTCCGGTCGATCTCGTGGATCAGGCCAGCACGACCCTGGAAACGCGATAGATCCAGCTGGTCATACAGTTCGATCGGATCAAAGATTGCATCGCGAACGCGATCAAACTTGCCGGGGACAATCTGGATGTACATGGGCCCGGTAATGATCGTGCCATTGATGTCGTGCGCCGCTGCCACGGATCCCGGCGCCAGTTGCCATGCGTAAATGCTCACTGCCGCTTAGCCTGCTCGTCTTCGGGGGGAGTCCGTTCGCTCTTTCCGCTGGTGTCAATCCGGGCGGTGCCGGTGATGTCGCCTCCGGCCGCAACGGCACCTGGCCCGATCCACCGCATCACACCATGGCGGCGCGGGGCCTCGGACGATGGAGGAGGTGCAGTTCTGATCTCGCCTGCGATGTCCCGATTTGCGTAGACGCCGCCGGCTTCTACAACGAGGGGATGAACGCCGGATTCTTCCGTCGCGGCAGCGGCGACACGGCCAGCGAGAAGCGCGCCGATTAGCGATGCAATTCCGGCGGCTATCCACCACGGCCAGCCACCATGCAGCTCGTTGATCAGGGCGCCTGATATCGAGCTGAGGACGACGCCCGCGCCAGCTCCCCATGCGACCATCCGACCGGACATGTCGTCCTCCCGAGGCGATCCAGGGTCAGTGCATTGTAGAGGACGCCGTGATGTGGGCGGTCCGTTTCGAGCGGCCCCACACGCTTGGCACGAACGGGCCGACTGGATCCGCGCGGACGGCATCGCCTGGCTGCTCGAAGTGACCCGCAGCCGGTGGTGTATCCCTGCCTTCGCCAACTTTGCCGCCGTGGCCGCCGATGACCTGCTGGCGATGCGATGTTGCGCGACACGTCTGTCGCCGGCTACGCCACCTGCTGTGAGGCTCTGACCTTCTTTGACAGCCGTGATCTGCTGTCGGCCGTGAGCACCCCGACCCTCGTCGCGCCCGATGTCGCACCTTGCAACCTCTGAGCGGCTGGAACTTGCACATCAAGCCCGGCCCGGCAACGGACCCGCCGTCATGGCCACTGGGCCTAATCCCGATTTGACGGACATCCGAGACCAGGAGCCGGACGGCTTGCATACGGATCGCGGACCGAAGCGCCGTATTCGCTGGTTGCGTGTGCGGCGAAGGGTCGACGCTCATGGCGCCGTCGTGCGGGCGGGATGTTCTGAGTGCCCCGGCAGGCTTCAACCTGCACCCTGCCTGAGATCACTTTGGGTTTGCTGGGGTCTGCCGTTCCTGACCCGCTGGCGTGGGTGGTGACGCGAAAGTGGGGGTTTACGGGGGGCGCACTTCTAAACCATCCAAAGACACTGATGGCTTGAGCTCATTCCTGCAGCTCAAGCCATCTTCCGTGTCGGGACAGCGGGATTCGAACCCACGACCCCTTGTCGTCGGTTCGAATTGTCTCGCATCCGGCTGCGAGACCGCCACGAAGCGTACGGTCGCCTGGACCACTTCGGCTAGCCCGGGCTCCGGGAACTATAGGCAGCGACGGGCACCGGGCGGCACCAGGCCAGCGTCACCGGCCGTGGACCGTACGAAGCCGGAGCATGCCACTACAGCGCTTGATCACGTTTCCGCACAAGTAGCCGATGAGCGCACCCGATCATGACGCTGCGCTAGGTTGCTGAGAGTGGTTGTGTCGACGGCGGCTTGAGACTGACCCTCTGGCGGTCTCGGCGGGAACCCGCCCGCCCGGGAGGGGGTCAGTTCTAACCCGCCGTTGACAGGTTGGCACGTGCGGCTGGTTTGGTGGTAGTTCCGGTGGTGGTGATGCCTTAGTGTGCGGCCATGCCTACGAGTGGTGGTGTGCTTGTCGAGGTGATGGATGACCCGGCGGGTGATGTGCTGGAGGACCTGCGGGTGTGGTTGCGCGGTGATGCGCCTGGGCTGCGGGTTGAGCGGGTGCGCGGGGCGATCGGTCCTGGCGAGATGAGTGGTGGTGTGGTCGCAGCGCTGGAGACGGCGGTGCTGTCAAAGGAGCTGCTAGGCATGTTGGTTACGGGTGTGGCTGGCTGGTTGTCGGCGCGGGCAACGACTCGGCGGACGAAGATTCGGGTGAAGCTGGGCGAGGTCGAGGTGGAGATCGACACCGCTGATGTGGCGAAGGCGGACGAGATTGCCCGCCGGTTGGGTCGTGAGCTCGGCGGCTCGTGATGGTGCGGCTGCCGGACCCGGCGCGGTCTAGGGCTGTGCTGGTCGGTGCCAGCGTTTACGCCGATGCAAGCCTGTACGACCTACCCGCCCCGTCACGCGGAACGTCGAGGCACTCGGCCAAGCGCTAGTCGCCATGGGGTGCGTCACGGTGGTCGACCCCGACGATGTGGCGGCGGTGCTAGATCCGGTGGGGACGGCGGCGCGTGAGGCCGAGGATGTGTTGCTGGTCTATTTCGCCGGCCACGGTCTGCTGCCCGGGAGTCGGCGGGACCTGCATCTGGCAGTCGGTGGCAGCAACCCCGAGAAGCCATGGACAGCGGTGCCATACACGCATGTGGCCGACCTGGTCCGAGACAGTGCCGCGGCGGTGAAGGTGGTAATCCTGGACTGCTGCTACAGCGGGCGCGCGATCGGAGTGCCGCTCACCCCAATGGGGATCGACGCGCAAGCGCTGGAGCAGGTAGAGATCGAGGGCGTCTACGTGATCACGTCGACCACGGCAACCCGTCTGTCGTACGCGTCGCCGGACTCGACGTTCACCGCGTTTACGGGAGCACTGCTGGAGGAACTCACCGCCGAGCCGGGCGGCGCCGACGAAGCGGTGCCGCTAGCGAGGACGTTCGAGGGGGTGCGGCGGCGGATGCGGGCGGCTGGGCTGCCGGAACCGCAACAGCACAGCACCAACACCGCGGCCGGGCTGGCTCTGGTGGCGGGTGACGGGCTGCCAAACCGGGCCGGGCAGGAAGCGGTCGCGGTACTTCGCAACCGGGATGGAGGGGCGGTGGGCAGCGAGGCTGTCGAACGCCATGTCCAACCCGTACGACCCGCGGATGAGGAACAGCCCTCGCTGCTGGATGGCGACGGATTTCTTGACCTCGATTCAGCGACCGACCTCATGTCGGCCGCCAATCTTGCTGGCTGGCCTAAGAGTTTTGTCCTGATTGGGCCTGGCGGGGTCGGCAAGTCCGAGGTCCTCGGCGAGCTCAGGCGTCTCGAGAACGGCTTCGAGGTCGACCTCGTCGGACAAAGGGGTGCCGATATCAGCGCGGCTGTCCGCGCGGGCGTCGTTTCAGGCAGGCCGGTCTATCTCGATTCCCTGGATGAGGCCCTGCTCACCGAGCCCGCGCTGGCCCGGCTGGTAAACCGTGCGATCACTGGGGCGGGAACCGACGGCGTAAAATGGCGGCTCGCGTGTCGCCCTTCGGCTTGGACGAGTGCATTTGTAAGCGGTGTCGCCGACCTCGACCGACTCCGTCTGCTTCCGCTAACCCGCGGGGCTGCTCACCGCCTACTCGCCTCACTCGGTGTCGACGAGGGTTTCCTGGACGCGGTGGTCACAGCCGGACAGAGCCGATTGAGCGCCTCACTGTTGCACTTCATCGCAGCGGCCAGGCAGTGGCAGATCGACGGTCGCTTTACCCATCGACGTACGGATGTGTTGGAGTCAGAAGTGCAACGGCTGCTGGCTGAGCGGGAGGACGTTCGCCCGCCGTTGCGGACCGGCGGGGATGTGCGGCGCCGGGCGGCCGGGCGGCTGGCGTTCTTTGCTGCGTTTGGCGGGATCGGTCGGTACGCATTCCGGACCAGTGCGGACCAGGCTGGCGTCGCGATCGCCGACTTGCCGACCGGCCCTGAGCCAGACCGTCCAGACATCGTCGTTGGACGGGACATCTACGAAGAGGTACTCGGCAGCGCGCTGTTCGACACCGCCTCTGGGGACACCGTCGCCTTCCGGCATCAGGAGTACGTCGACTACCTCAGCGGGAAGTATGTGGTGGACCGGGCTCCCGTGCGATCACAGATCGCCGGACTCCTCGGCCTGACCGACGGTGTGTTGCCGCGCTCCCGGGCGGCGGTCGCTGCGTGGATGGTGGCTCTCCGTCCGGAGATCGCCGACCTGATTGCGCCCGCCAATGCGGCCACCCTTATCGAATCTGAGGTCGAGCTGCCGCCGGCCGCGCGGGCGGTGGTCGTGGACGCGTTGCTCGCCGACGCGCGTGAGAACGATGCGCCGCCGCATTGGTCCCTGGACCTGTCGCTCGCTGCCCATCCCGGCCTGGAGCGGCAACTCACCGACCGGATAGAGGCCGGGTTCGAGTCGCCCTTCGAGGGATGGTGGCTCTTCCGCCTCGCACTGGCCGGCCGGGTGGCGGCAGTTACTCCGGCCGCGCTCGCGACCGCCCTTGACCATCGGGCTCCTTCCTGGGCTCGTCGGGTGGCAATCAACGTGGTATGTGACCTAGGCGCGACGTCGGAACGGTCGGCCTTGCTCGAGGCCCTGAACCTCGACGCGGACGAGGACCCGGACGACGAGGTACGGGCGGCGTTGCTTGATGGGCTGTACCCGCAGTACATGACCACCACTCGTCTACTGCCGTTGCTTACTCGGCCGCGACGGTTCAACTTCATCGGGGCATACCGGAAGTTCTTGCGAGACCTCGCCGGTCGGGTTCCAACAGCTGATCTTCCCGAGATGCTCTCCTGGATGCATACGACCAGCCGAGCACAGGTCTCTATCGAGTCCCGCTCATGGCTGCGCGACGCAGTCGATCGGACCGTCGCGCGAGCCCTCGCAGAATCCGACGACTCCAACGTGCTGGTGCCGCTGTCGGAGTTTGTGATCGACATGTCCGCGCATAGCGGCGACAGCCGGCCATGGGCCCAGGATGCCGCCCAGCGACGTCAGTTGGCCCTTGCCGCCGCGGCAAAACTCGACGGACAACGGTGGCCGATCCTGCTCCAACGCAGGCTCGTCACGGCCGACGACGTCGAATGGCTTCTGGACGTCATCTCGGACGAGAACGTACTTGGCCGTGACGTCCTGGCGCACTGCTTCCAGCGGCTGGCCGCTGTTGCGGTTGCCGAGCCGGACCTTGATGAGGAACCTGCCGACCAGCCCGATCCCTCCCCGCTGCGAGCCGCGGTAGCCGCCGCCCAGCGCGATCTCGACCTGTGGGCCGACATTCCTTTGGCCCTAACGACGCCAGCTGACGACCTCGATGCGTTGTTCTCATGCGATCTCACGGCGCGTCGAGGCTGGTCGCTTCTGACTGCCGACGAGCAGGACGAGGTGCTCGACCGAGGCATCGACTACGTGATCAACTGTTCGCCCGATCCAGGTCTGCGCCTTAACGCATCCACGATCAAAAGGGACGTCGTCCGCGCTTGGTCGGGGGTCTACCTGATGACGACGGTCGCTCGTTATCACCCGGAACGCATCGGCGAGCTGCCGACAATCGTGTGGGAGCGGTGGGCGCCGGCGATAGCAAGCGCCTGGGCCTACGACAACGAAGACCTCCTCAGGACCCTCGTCGGCCTCGCTCCCGCCGAGGCGATGACCGACGTCCGGGCCGCAGTACGTGCCGTACTCGACGATCGTGGCACCTGGCAACGCAAGCCCCTCTACGAGCACTTCGCCCGCGATCTCACGCCGGCCCTGGTGACGTCCGTCCAGCAACGTCGCTACTCCGATGACGAGAATACTGACGTGCTCGCCTTCTTGATCAAGCATGACGAGGACGCGGCCGTCCACGCGGCCAGATCGGCGGCAACGGGTGACGGTTCTCAGCTGTCCCGGGCAGCGAACCGCTACCTGGCCAGCGTCGACAGCAACGACACAGTCGACCGTCTGCTGAACGAGACCCTTGAATCCGAGATATTTCTGGAACTGCTGGAGAGCCTGAGTTTGGAAGGAGTCGACGACCACCGTCTGGGTGCCCTGAGCCGCCTTCTGTTCGATCGATACCCATTTGTCGACGACGACCCGAGGGAGACCGAGGGCTGGCGGGACACCCCTGCACGACGCGGAGCCCAGATCCGCAACCGCATGGTTGCGTTGATGGCCATGCGCGGCCAGGTCGCCGAGCTGCTGACGCTCGCGGACGGCCGCCCCCCGCTCGACCAGGCGCTCATCCGACATTACCTTGGGCAGGCCAGACGGGCAGCGGCCGACACCGCGCAGATCCACCTGACGCCAACCGACTTGCTCGACCTCCTCGGCCGCTCGGATCTCCGGCTCATCCGCAACGCCGGGGATCTCACCAAGGCCGTGCTGGACCACCTCGACGAACTCCAACATGAGCTCGCGCGCAACAACGGCTTTCGGGACGTGTGGTCACCCGATCGCAAGCGCCTCGGTACCGAGGACGACATCACTGATTGGGTACGCCGTCGCCTGGCCGATCGGCTCGGCCGAGGTCGCGTCCTGCTCGCCCGAGAAACCCAGGTCGAGCGCCTCGCGGTTCGGGGCCTGGGTACACGCATCGACCTGACCATCGATGCTCCGACCAACACCGCACCGTCCGGAGTTGCCGGAACGATCATCGAAGCGAAGCTAGTCAGCAACGACGAAGTACCCACCGCGCTGCAACAACAACTCGTCGACCGATACCTTGCAGCGACCGGCCAGCGACACGGTATCTACCTGGTGTACTGGCTCCCGCCCAAACAGCGAATCTCCGGATCACGCACGGCATATCCCGACAAGCATCAACTGCTCAACGACATGCAGCAATGGGCCGCCGACGTAGCCCCGCAATACGCGGTCAGCGTCTACGTGCTCGACGTCAGCTGGCCGGACGCGCTCTGACCAGCGATCCAGACCCGCTCATACGTCGCCGGAGACCAGACGCTGCCAAGACTTTCAGACTGCCGCTCGCAACTCCACGCGAGAGCGACAGCCCGGACGTCTAGACAGACGCCTCCGGCTGACCCGGCGTATTCGCATCACCTGGCATCGATAAATCCCGGGCCGGGCGATTGCCGGTTGGCTGTAGCCTTGTAGGCCGAGGCGGGTGTCTGGCTTGAAGGGCTGGCGATGACCGTTTGCAGCAGAGCCGATGCTCGTCTGTTGCTCGTTCGTACCTGCAACGCGTTCCGCGTTCGGAACAACCGAGTGGTGTCCGTGGTCGGTGACCGCGGGCCGGCTGGAGAGGGACGACCGCGCCAGAGCTCAGGGGATCGGCCGCCGATCATCAAGGCTGGCGCCCAACCAGAGGAAGGCCGCGGGTGATCGGCTCGGCATCCCGTCGATTCAGCCGCATCCCCACCACTGCCTCGGCGACCGTGCGGTACCTACCCAACGGCGACAACACCGTGCTGCGCGATGCCCTGTACGAGGTCTGGGGACGCAGATGCCACGTATGCCGGCGGCCTAAGGCATTCCAGGAAATCCAAATCGACCATCTCATCGCGCGCACGACAACCGCCGCAGACCTACAGCGGTTGAAGCAGCAGCATGGCCTGCCCGACGACTTCAACCTCCACGCCCCGGCCAACCTCGCTCCGGCCTGCGGGGACTGCAACGGACAAAAGGGGACCTACGTCCCCGGCCCCGGGCTGCTCGACATCCGGCTCCGGAAGGCCGCTACTTATGAGTCCGAGGTCATTGCCGCCGTGCAGGGTTTCGCCACTACCCACGCGGTCGGTCGTAGCCTGCGGGTGCTCCGGACGGTCGATCTCAGCGATCCCGCGGCCCGGGCCGCGTTCGAACAACACGCGCCCGCCGTCGTGCAGGAGTTGGCGTTGCTGGACGAGAGCAAGGCCGACTACCTAGTCACCCGCAGCCTCGACATCTCCAGCAGTGTCGATATGGATCTAAGCGACCACGACCTCGGCGCAGACCTGATTCTCGACGCCCGGGGCCGCACCAGCGCGGTCATCATCGAGGAGATCGGTGGGTGCACGCTCGCAGCCGCCTTGGGACCTGCCGTGGACGGCCTGGCCGTGCAGATCCGCAGCCGCGCCCGAGCCGGGTTGGAAAACCCCGACGTCGAGGTGGTGTGTTTCGGCGCGCCGGTGGCCGAGGGTGGAGCACTGAGCGTCGCTGATCTGAACTGCACATATCTGTGGCTGACTATCGAAACGGTGGACGTCGGACGCGAGGGCGCGATCCTTTCCGCCAACTTCGCTGGTCGCTTCAGGTCTGGGTTCGGAGGCTCGGTGGTGCGCCATACCCTGTCTGGTCACTCGGGAAGGTGGAATGGCGAAGTCGGGACGGCCGGTCAGCTATGGATCAACTGCGGCTGGGATCTGACCGCAGGGGCTGGGAGCCCGCAGACCTGCATCATCGAAATCACTGGCTGGGACCACTTCAAAGCCCTGGTGTGGGCGGCGCGGCCAGAGGTGCTCGGCATAGGAACCGGAATGGGTACGTGAACGTGAGCAGGTTGTCGTCGGTTCAAGTTGCTGCTCGCTCGGCTGACGAGGCCTACGGTCATGACCCGCTGCCCTCGCCGCGATGCGAATCGCGGAACACACTCCGCCGGTCGGTGAGCCATACCGCCTGACCGCACGATGCTCCACGGTCCGGTGATCAGCCAGGATCGACGCCTGCCTTGTCGGAACTTCCGCGAAGGGCGAGCCCTGACCATGACGGCCACCGTTCCGCATCAGTCGCTGCGGTACCTCATCCGCGCCACCGGAACGCCCGAGCTGACCACCAACAACCTCCTCGAGGCGCTGCTCATCGCCGATCGAGCGATGTACCGCGCGTTCCTCGACGCTGTCGGAACCCTCACCGGCACTGATCTCGTCGGCACCCGGCTCGGCCGTGAGAGCTACACCGTTGACGAGCTGACCGGTAAGCAGTCGTACCGGGACTTCACCCTGTCCTGCGGCGATACCACCCCATGCAGCAGGGTCCAGCTTCGAACGAGTAGCCCGCGTAGTCCCCCTCGCTCGACGACTTGGCGCGGTGCCAGCTCCTCGGTCATGGCGCGTTGTCCACCGTATCAGCGTCCGACAGCAGTTCAACGAGCGCATCGGGGCTGCCGAAGTAGGCGTAGATGAAGGTGTCGAAGAGCGGCAACAGGTTGATGTCGGCACTCTATGCTGAACGGAGATCCTCGAACCACGGACGAGGGGATATTAGTGTCGGGGTCCAGTGCAAACACCGTCAATAGAAAGATAACGGTCATCTCGGCGTTCCTTGCGGTGACTGCAGTGATCGGGGTGGCCGCCGACCTGTCGGGTTTGACGTCGTTTATCACGGGAAAGAACCTTCCCGATATTATCGGCGGCGCAACGCCGGATGGTGCGAGCACCTCCGCGCCGGGCGGTGCCGCGCTGCCGCAGAGCGTCGCGGCGAATGGACCTACCGCCGCCAATCATTCGGAGCGGCCCGCCGCGACGAAAAAGGCGGCGTCGCCGACGCCAACCAAGGCGGGCAAAGTCGGCACGAGCGGTGACGACCCCAACACGACGGCCGACGACCTCGCCGGAACGATCCGTCCGGAATTCATCACGAGTTCGGGTGGGGCGTACACACTGCACGCGTCGATTCACAATGCAGTACCGAATGCGACGATCAATTGGAACGTCTCGGTAAATACGAACGACAACAATGTGATGTCCCGGGGGACTGCTCACGCCTCCGCTGGGGGAGTCGCCGAGTGGGATGTCGTCTGGTATTCCGGTCGAGCCTATGACGCGACCGGGGGAAGTCCCAACCGAGGGTTCAGCGTCAATGTCGACGACGGGGGACCGCATCTTTTGTCTCTCGGATTCCTGGTCACGATCGCTGACGGGGCGCCGGATCCGGCTCAGTGGGCGCGCTGACGGCCCGCAGAACCTCGGCGGCGACCCGGGTGCGGGCAGGCGTGAGGTCGAGTTGGCCCTAAGACCTAGAGATCTGTGTCTGGGCCACCGATGCCTACCAGCGCGGCACGCGGGTGTACTGACGGGTCCGTGTAGGCTCCTGCAGCAGGTCGACCGCCCTGCTGGCGATCGCCGAGGTTGACGGGCGGCGGCCACGGCCACCCCGAGCAACTCGCTGGCCGCTCGCACGCGGCTCCGCAACCCGTGCCGGTCAGACCCGACAGCCAAGCCCGCTACCAGCGGCATTGTCCTATTGCACGCCACGGCAGGGTTCAGCGGCAGCAACCCGGCGCGTCGGCAATTCCCCCGTTTACCCCCCGAAAACCCCCGGCAAGCGTTGACAATCAGCTACAGGTAACGACTAGTGCCCGACGGCATTTGCGCAGCTCAACGCTGCATACTGACGAACGATGACAGGTTCAAGATCGTGACATTCGGTAAGAAGAGGTTGACAATTCCTGACAAGCCCCGATTGAGGGCGCCAGATCAGGTCGTCGTCGGTTCAAGTTGTCGTGGCCTCAACCGCGGAGTGATCGAGAACGCCTGGGCTCTCGCCGTAGACCACGCTCGTCTGGCTTGTAGAGAGGCGCAGCCCGTTGAGCGGGGTTGCGGTCAAGCGGGTCAGAACCTGGGTTGGCAGGACTCGGTGTTCGGCCAGCGTTTGGCGGACGAGCCGGTGCAGGTCGGTCGTGTGCTGCCCGGGCGCCTGCGCGAGCAGCGACTCCCAGACGGCAGCAATGTCGTTTGCAAGGGCGATGAACTGTGTTGGTTGGGCGAGGTGCACGTTGTGGTCGGCGCCATCGACGGCCTCTGGATCAACGGTCGTGCGCGGAGCAACGATGATCGAGGCGCTTTGTTCGGGCGGCGCGGCAAGGCCTCGATCGGCGGCGAGCTGTCTGAGCTGGGTGTTAGCTTGCCGGACGTCCCGTAGCGGAACGGGCTTAGCGGAGTCCTGGCCGCTCTTGGCTTCGATGGCGAGCCAGATACGCTCATCCCAGCACCACGCCGAGTCGCAGCGGCCCTGGCCCTGCGGCTTGAACGCCTCGCTACCGAGCAGTTCACCCAGGCAGGACAACGCGGGCTCGAATTTCCCGGGCTCGGCGGCGACTAGACCGTCTTTCATCGAGGCAAGCACCTTGTCGTGGGTGGTGCGCTTGACGCCCTTCGTTAGTCGGTTGGCAATCCTGTTCACGGCGGGGCTATCGTCGGCGCTGATCTGCAGGTCGTAGTTGTTTGCAGGCTCGACGTCGCGCAACCAGGTGGTGCCCCGTGATGCTTCATTCGCCCGCTTGACCAGAGCTTCAGCGGTGGATCGTGCGGTTGGATGTCCAGCATCAGCGGCGGCATGGAACCAGATGGCGGCAAGGTACAGCCACAGCGCACGGTAGTGGCGGACGTCGTCGTTGCCGCTGAGAGCATCGGCTGCCTTCTCTGCATGCATCGCGGCGTCAACCCAACAGGCGTCCCACGCCAACCGGCATGCCTCAAGCTCATGGGGAGCCGACTTGGCTAGCTGTTCCGTGCCGGGCAGCGGGGTCTGTATCGCCTTACGCCGCAGCCCAGCAATCTCGGGCTCCGCGTTGTCGCGCCAGTCGTCGCCCTGGGAAAGAAACGACTTCACGTTGGCGATGATTGCTGCCACCGATGCGCGAGAGTTGTCTCGGCCGAACGCGATTTCCGCCTGCAAGTCGGCGCTGAGCGCCGTGCGGACACCCGTCTCAGACAAGTACCTTGATAGCGTGTCGCCGAGAATGACCACGACGGCGTGGTCGGCCGGTCCACGCGTGCATCGTCCTGCACCCTGCACCACCCGAGTACGAATGCGTTCCTCCAGCGCCATCCGCGCCCGGAGCTGGTCGGCTAGGTAGCGCTCCTGCAGGTGAGCGGCGTCCGGTTTGCCGTCAAGCACTACGAGTCGGCACCACGCGTCTGGCAGGTCCATGCCGTCATACCTTGCCAGGGCGAGCAAGGCGTGCTTGGCGCCGCCGAACGGCTCGAGGCCAGTGGCAACCGCCTGCTTGTCCAAGACGGGCCATTGCGCAGGATTCAGCGCGCGGGCCGTCGTAACCGCCTTCTCCGATGTTGGTGCGAGTACCAACGCTTTGCCCGCAGCGCCGACTACATCGCGGGCGACCAGCTCAGGGTCTTCGTCCTGCGCAAGGCCGGCAAACACGAAGAATCGCCGGCCGTTTCGGGGGGTTCCAGCACCAGGCGACAACGCCAGTCGAGTGATCGGCGTTCGACCGAACGCACGTTCCAACTCACCACCCTGACCGAGGGTGGCGGACAAGTACAGACGCTGATTCGCGGCGGTAAACGGCTGATTCTCGAACGTGGGCGGAACGAACGGGCGGACCAGAACACCAGCCCACGACACGTAGACCATGCACGACGGCAGTCCGGCGCGGATCATGGTGTACCGCCAATAAAGGTCCCCGCCGGCGGTCGACAGCGCGTCGTCCAGTGCCTTGACCAAACCCCAACGCGATGGCACAACGAGCCGGACATCATTCCGCGCAAGCGGATCTGGGTCTGCCTCACTCAACCGCTGAAGGAAGATGCCGTCGAGCGCTGGCCGAAGCACATCAACAACCGCGGAGTACAACTGAAGATCACGGAAGCGGGAGATGTCGGCACTCCACGCCTCGGCGACGAACTGCTCGCCGGCGTGGGCATCGTCGAACAACAGCGCTCCCGGGCTTCCGAGCTTCGGTGAGGCATTGAACACGGAGCTGTAAGTCGTGATTGCGATGGCTTCGGCGGCATCGTATCGGGTGACCTCCGACAGCGGCCACGATGTATGGCTTCCAACCAAGGTGACCGCAGGGATGCCCTCACGCTGGGCAACACGAGCCGCCTGGTGCGCCAGTTGCACCGTCGGGCACGCGTAAGCAATCTGCTCAGCAAGCTTCCTGCGCCGCCAGTCCGCGATCAGCAAGCCAGGAACCGTCTTACCGGTACCGGTGGGCAGTTCGATAGCCAGATCAGGCGTCTTCGTGTGCGTGTCGGCATACTGGCTGAGCACGCCGGTCTGGTGACCCCACAGGTTCGGCACCGCAGTTCCCATGCGCGGAAGATCCGCAAACAGCGCCAAAGGTGACTGCGGCACTGAGCCGGTATCTTGAGCTCGCTTGAATGCCACGCAGGACTCCACGATGATCGCCGCGCGCGACCGCGCGAACTCGAACGGTGAGATCTGACCGTACAGCAGGCTACCGCCCGATCTAAACCGAGATTCTGCTTGCGACCTAGTTCGTGGATGCCTGCGGCGCGTCAGATGGTCCGATCACGATCCTTATCGATCGAACATGTGTGCGATCCCGTCATATACCGCACCGTCGTCAGGCACTGGTGGAGCGGCTCCTATGGACGCATGGGCCGGCGAGACGCGTTCGTGCGCACTGACGGCCAGCGGTTCCAGTTGGAGCTCCGAGCGGGAGGCGCCGAGGGCCGGTCTGCTCGTGCCGTCTTCGATGAGCTGTGGCACGTCGGTGAGGAGGCTGCCCGCCACCGCGATCCGGGGATGCAGTGGCAGGACATCAGCAGGGCTCACGAGCCTTAGGCATCAGTCGGCCCGTCCAGGCCAACGTCAGGCCGCGCTCGGCTTCTTCTTGGGGGTGTCAGGCCGACGCGGTTCTAGCTCATCGTGGGTCTGAGGAAGGGCCTTAGGTTCAGGCTGTGGCCGCGGTCCGTTCAGAAGTGCCAGTTGGACTTCCTTGTCGGCCTCGATCTTGGCCCGCCTGGTCAGGTAATGCTCCTTGACCCATGTCCTGGCGAACGCACCCACGGCTGCACTACCGACGGCTGAGAGCACGGCGGGGATGTAGAGCGCAAAGTCGGCAAGGCTCACGCAGCATCCTTCAGGTCGAACGCAGGATGAAGCGTGCGCACGTAGCGCCGCAGAGCTATCGGATCCATGTACACCGAAAGAGCACACGACGAAGGCAGCAAGAGGAAGTCCTCTGTGAGTGGGAGTCCTACTGCTGCGAGCCGGTCTTTCGCGCTCCACTGTAGTTGGTGGGAGACCTCTTACCCGGTTTCGAGTAGGCGTCCACTCGATCGGGTGAACGCTGTCGACGGCGGCCTGTCTCAGGCCGCCGTCGACAGACAGCGGCAGATTTCGATTTGCAAATTGACCCGTCGCGCCGGATACGCAACGGCGAGTCGCCGTACCATCCCGCAACCCGTCGCCCGGACGGCAGTTCTGGCCGCCTGGCCAACGCCGGGCACACCAACCCGTTTCAACATCAGGAGAAACCATGCATTTTGCCTTCTACGGTCGAGTATCGACCGAAGACCAGCAGGACCCGGAAGCCTCGCGGGCCTGGCAGCTGGCACGGGCCCGTGCGCTGATCGAATCGATCGGGGGTGAGATCGTCCGTGAGTACTTCGATGTCGGCATGTCCCGGTCGCTGCCGTGGCGGCGCCGGCCGCATGCCGCCCGCCTGCTGACGGCGTTGCGCGATCGTGGTCGCGGGTTCGACGCCGTCGTGATCGGTGAGCCGCAGCGGGCGTTCTACGGCAATCAGTTCGGTTTGACGTTCCCGCTGTTCGAGCACTATGGCGTGCAGTTGTGGGTGCCCGAGGTCGGCGGCGCGATCGATCCGGGTAGCGACGCCCACGACTTGGTCATGTCGCTGTACGGCGGAATGAGCAAAGGCGAACGCAACCGGATCAAGATCCGCGTCCGGTCGGCGATGGCCGCCCAAGCCGCCACCGAAGGCCGCTTCCTCGGCGGCCGGCCACCATACGGATACCGGCTGGCCGACGCCGGCCCGCACCCCAACCCGAGCAAGGCCCTCGACGGGCGGCGACTGCACCGGCTGGAACCCGACCCGGTCACCGCACCGGTCGTGCAGCGCATCTTCGGGCAGTATCTGGCCGGGCACGGGCTCTTCGCGATCGCTGAGGCGCTCACTGCGGACGGCATCCTCAGCCCGTCCGCGCACGACCGGGCCCGCAACCGACATCGTAGGGGAGTGGCCTGGTCGAAAAGTGCGGTGCGGGTGGTGTTGACCAACCCGCGGTACACCGGCCGGCAGGTGTGGAACAAGCAGCGCAAGGACGAGGTCCTCATCGACGTCGACGACGTCGCCCTGGGGCATGAGACGAAGATGCGCTGGAACGACCAGCAGGCGTGGATCTGGTCCGCCGAGGTCGTGCAGGAGCCGCTGGTCACCGACGAGGACTTCGCCAAGGTCCAGGCCCTGCTGGCCGGCCGGCGGCACCGCCAGAGCGCAGTCACCACGGTCAAGCGGACCCGGCACCCGTACCAGCTGCGTGGGCTGCTGTTTTGTGGCCTGTGCCAGCGCCGGATGCAGGGCAGCTGGAACAATGACAAGCCGCACTACCGGTGCATCTACCCGACCGAGTACGGCCTGGCCAACCACACCACCCACCCCCGCAGTGTCTACCTGCGTGAGGAGCAACTCGTACCAGCCTTGGACCGGTGGTTGCTGCGCGCGTTCGCGCCGGAGCGGCTGCCCGGCACCCTCGCCGCGCTGGCCGACGCCCAGGACCACGGGCGCGACAGCGAGCTGGCCGCCCGCGCCGCCGAGGCTCGGCGGGTGATCGCCGACTGTGACCAGCGCCTGGCGCGGTACCGTGCTGCCCTAGAAGCCGGCACCGACCCGACACTCGTCGCCCAGTGGACGGCCGAGGTCACCGTCACCCGCGCCGCCGCCCAAGCCCAGCTCCGGGACGCTGCCGGCGCCAAACCCAGCCGCATGACCACCGAGGAGATCAACGCCGTGGTAGCCAGCCTCGGCAACCTCTTGACCGTCCTGCGCGACGCAGACCCCGCCGACAAGGCCGAGATCTATCGCGGACTCGGCCTCCAGCTCACCTATCAACCAGGCGCAAACAACGTGATCGCCGAGGCAAAGCCTACGGCGATCATGTACGAAGGTTCGTGTCGAAGGGGGGACTTGAACCCCCACGCCCGATAAAGGGCACTAGCACCTCAAGCTAGCGCGTCTGCCATTCCGCCACTTCGACCGGCTGAACCATTGTACTCGGCGTCTCTCGACCCCGTGCCAACGGCCACGCGATACATTACACGGTCACCGGCGATCTTGACGAATCGGGGGGTCGACGCGCGGAGGCGGCCGGAGGGGGAGCCGGCCGCCCCGCGTCCTGTCCCGGGTTACCCCCGGGGGCGTGATCGATAAACGTTGGTTTTCAAAGATCTTCTTCCCAGGTCGTACGGCGGGTCAGGGCGTCGCGCACCTTGTCCACCACGCCCAGGGCCGGGTCCACGAGCTTGTTCAGCGGGGGTGTGGACGGCGTTGCGGGGTGGGGGCGGGTCGGGGCGGCCGAGCGGGCGATCTCGACGCGGTTGCCCAGGCGTACCAGTTCGTTCTGGGTGCACCGCGAGCGCAGGGCCGGGAACAGCTCGGCGGCGGTGCGGTGGTTGTGCGAGCGCACGTGTTCGGTGACGGTGCGCAGGGCGGCGCGGTCCGCGTTCGTGTGCAGGCGGCGGAGGGCCACCAGGAGCTCCGCGTCGGCGGCCAGTTCGCGGGTGGCGATGTCGGGGCCTTCCGGGAGTACCGCCGAAACCGCAGGCAGCAAGTATTGCTCCTCGGCCGACAGGTGCCGGGCCAGGGTGGCCACGAGCACGTCGGACGCGGCCGGCTCCGTCGCGGCGCGCGCGCAGAGGCGGTCGAGTTGCTCGTGCTCCTCGTCCAGCAGGTCGATCATGCTGCGGCCGGTGGCGTCGTGCTCTTCGTCGGGCGCGCCCGGGAGGGGCGGCAGGGGGAGTCCGCTCACGGGCTGGCGGTTACCCGGGCGGCGAAGCCTTGAAACGGCAGGTTACCCGCCAGTACCATCGCATACACACATTTCAATAGAAGGGGCCGCCATGTCACTGACCTGGCGGGGGTCCGCCACCCTCGCCGCCCTCACCGCCGCCGTGATCACCGCCGCGCAGCTGGGCACCGCCGCCCCGGCCGCCGCGGCCCCGGGCCCGCCGCCCGGCTCCATCGCCTCGATGGGCGACTCGATCAGCCGGGGCTTCAATGCCTGCGGGTGGTACGTCGACTGCCCGAGCCGATCCTTCAGTACCGGCACCGACTCCGCCGTCAACAGCCACTACCTGCGCATCAAGGCCGTCAACGCGGCGATCAACGGCCACAACCTCAACGACGCGAAGTCCGGTGCGAAGGTCGCCGACATGCCCGGGCAGGCCGCCTCCGCGGTGAGTCAGGGTGCGGCGTACGTCACCATCCTGATCGGCGCCAACGACGCCTGTACCAGCTCGGAGTCGTCGATGACGAGTGTGACGGCGTTCCGCGCGTCCCTCGACTCGGCGCTGGGCACGCTCAAGAGCGGGCTGCCGAACGCGAAGGTCCTGCTCATCAGCATCCCCGACATCAAACGCCTGTGGCAGGTCGGCAGCGCCAGCTCCTCGGCGCGTACCGTCTGGTCGCTCTTCGGCGTATGCCAGTCGATGCTGGCCAACCCCGCCTCGACCTCGGCCGCCGACAGCGCCCGGCGGGACCGGGTGCGCCAGCGCGTGGTCGACTTCAACGCGCAGCTCGCCGCCGCCTGTGCAGCTTATGGCGAGAGTTGCAAGTACGACGGCGGGGCCGTCTTCGGCTACCAGTTCAACCTATCGCAGGTCTCGACCTGGGATTACTTCCATCCCAACACGTCGGGACAGGCGGTGCTCGCCTCGCTCAGCTACGCGGCCGGCTACGGCTGGTGAATCTCAGGGTGATCCGGCGACGACACTGTGTAGTCGTCGCCGGACCACTCGAAGAAATGTCACAGCGGCCTGATAAGACTTCCTCATGGACGCCACCGACGAGGTCATCGAAATCTGCCGCGACCTGCTGCGCATCGACACCACCAACACCGGCGACCTCGCCACGAGCGTCGGGGAACGGGTCGCCGCCGAGTACGTTGCGGAGAAGCTCGCCGAGGTCGGCCTCCAGTCCGAGATCTTCGAGAGCGAACCGGGCCGGGCGAGCGTCGTGGCGCGTTTCGAGGGCGAGGACCCGTCGCGCGACGCCCTGCTGATCCACGGCCATCTCGACGTGGTGCCGGCCGACGCCTCGGAGTGGACGGTCGACCCGTTCGGCGGCGAGATCAAGGACGGCTACCTGTGGGGGCGGGGCGCCGTCGACATGAAGGACTTCGACGCGATGGTGCTGGCGCTGGTCCGGCAGATGAAGCGCGAAGGCCGCAAACCGCCCCGCGATGTCGTGCTGGCGTTCGTCGCCGACGAGGAGGCCGGGAGCACGTACGGCGCGCAGTACCTGGTCGACCACCACGCCCGGCACTTCGAGGGCGTCACCGAGGCGATCGGCGAGGTCGGCGGGTTCTCGGTCAGTGTCGGCGGGGACCAGCGGCTGTACCTCATCGAGACCGCCCAGAAGGGCATCGACTGGCTCCGCCTGCACGCCAAGGGCCGGCCCGGCCACGGCTCGATGATCAACGACGACAACGCGGTCACGGCCCTCGCCGAGGCCGTCGCCCGGGTCGGCACGCACCGCTTCCCGGTCGTGCTGACCCCGACCGTGCGCGCGTTCCTGGAGCAGGTCTCGCAGATCCTGGGCATCGAGCTCGACCTCGACGACCCCGAGCAGGCGGTCGGCAAGATCGGGCCGATCGCGATGATCATCGGCGCGACGCTGCGCAACACGGCGAACCCGACCCGGCTCGCCGCGGGGTACAAGGACAACGTCATCCCCGGCCGCGCCTCGGCCACGATCGACTGCCGCACGCTGCCCGGGCAGTCGGAGCTGTTCGAGGAGGAGCTGCGGCGCATCGTCGGGCCCGACATCGAGCTGGAGTACATCCACCGCCAGCCGGCGCTGGAGACCACGTTCGACGGGCCGCTGGTCGCGGCGATGTCCTCGGCACTGCGGGCGGAGGACCCGGGGGCGATCGCGGTGCCGTACATGCTCAGCGGCGGTACCGACGCCAAGCAGTTCGCCAAGCTGGGCATTCGCTGCTTCGGCTTCTCGCCGGTGCGCCTGCCCGCGGACCTGAACTTCGGCGCGTTGTTCCACGGCATTGACGAGCGCGTACCCGTCGAGGGACTACAGTTCGGCGTGCGAGTGCTCGACCGGTTCCTGCAGCAGTCCTAAACTTCATCTTTTTTCTCAGGGGGATCCCATCATGACCGACCGGCACGCGGAGCTTGACGCCGCGCTGGAGCGGGTGGTCGCGGCGGCGCGCGAGCATCTCGCCGCGGTCAAGGCCGCCAACGGGCGGGCCGACGACGACGAGGTGTGGCGCGCCTACGTGGAGCTCAACAACGCCTCGAACAGCTACGACGAGCTGCTGCTCGACGAGTTCGGCGAGGTCACCCCGTGGGACGTCGAGGCGATCGACCCGGAGGAGGCCGACCGGCAGTTCGGCGTCGGCATCGTGGACGGCGCCGAGGCCGAGGACCCGCACCCGCGGGTGATCTCGGTCCGCCAGCGCCGTGACTACCGCATCCCGAGCGTCGGCGCCCTGCTGGCCGTGGCCGAGGCGGCCCGCCGCGCCAACCCGGGCGACGGCGACGGCGCCGCGGTGGAGACCGTGGGCGAGGCCGTCCTGGAGCTCATGCAGGCCGGCGACGGCTCGCTGGGCGCGCTGGACATCCCGGAGCTCGAGTCCCTCGACGGGGTGGTCATCGTCGCCGAGGTCGAGACCCCGCTCGACCCGGAGACGTACGAGGACAACGACGGCGTCGGCCCGTTCGCTCTGGCCGCGGGCGACCGCGTGGTCGACCGGCTCGACGAGCACGCGTTCGCCGAGCTCGAGGAGGACCTCACCGAGGAAGAGGACGAGGAGCCCTCGGAGAAGACCCCGGCCGAGTAGCCCATCGACGTCCGAAGGCCCCGCGATGCCCCGTGCATCGCGGGGCCTTCGTGTCTCGCGGTGCAGTGGTGACGGTTCGTGTCCGCGATCGCGCGGAGGGTGATCGGGCGGGTACGGTCGCGGCACCTGACCCGCGCGTTCGAGGAGGCCTCAGGACCGCCACCAGTGCTGGAACCGGCATCGAGGGTGCCGTCCGGGCGCTGCGACCGCGGCTCGGGGAGCGGCTCCTCGGGCCGGAGGACGACGGATACGCCCTGGCCCGGCGGGTTTGGAACGCCGCCGTCGCCAAGCGGCCGGCCGTGATCGCCCGGTGCCGGGACACGGGGGAGGTAGCGCTCGCCGTTCGGGTAGCCGGGGAGGCGGGGCGGTGGGCGCGACTGGGCCGGGCGGGCGCGGGTCGAGGGTGGGCTCGTCGTCGACCTCACCGGCCTGCGGGGCGTGGCCGTCGACGTCGGGGCCGGGACGGCGACGGTGCAGGGCGGTGCGACCGCCGGGGACGTGCTCGCGGCCGCGGCGCCGTTCGGGCTCGCGGCCGTGACCGGGGTCGAGCGTGCGGTCGGGATGGTCGGGGTTCACCACCGGCGGCGGGTACGGGCCGCTGGCCGGGCGGTGCGGGCTCGGCGCGAAGCGCTGGTACGACCCGGCCAACCGGTTCGCCTCGCCATCCCGGGGCTGGTGCCTGAGCGGAAAAGCAACCCGATCGGCGTCTCGTTCCGTCCCGCGAGTAGAGGCGACGGAAGGGTACCGGCGTGCAGCGAAGTGATGAGGCGGCGTACCGCGAGTACGTCACGCTGAGGATGGACGTCCTGCGGCGGACCGCCTACCTGCTGTGCCACGACTGGCACAGTGCGGACGATCTGGTGGCCACGACGCTGGCGCGGCTCTACGACCGGTGGGGCCGGGCCCGGCAGGCGGACCATCTCGACGCGTACGTGCGGGCGATGCTGGTCAACGCCTACCTCGACGAGCGCCGCCGGCCCTGGCGGCGGGAGGTGTCGACGGACCGGCTGCCCGATCTGGCGGAGGTCGCGCCGCCCGCGCCGGGCGAGCACGGGGATCTGCTCGCGCTGGTGCGCGCCCTGCCGAAGAAGCGGCGCGCCGTGCTCGTCCTGCGCTTCTACCTCGACCACTCGGTCGAGGAGACCGCGGAGATGCTGGGCATCTCCACCGGCACCGTCAAGAGCCAGACCGCGCGCGGGCTGGAGACGTTGCGAGCGGCCATCTCCAACGTGCAAGGGGTGCAGTCATGAAGACAGAGTTCGACACGGCGATGGGCGTCGTGCCGGCGTCGCCGATCGATGTGGACCGGCTGATCGTCCGGGGGCGGCGCCGCGCGCTGGTGCGGCGGCTGGCCGGGGCGGGCGCGGGCGGCGGGGCGGCGGCCGTGGCCGTCGGCGTGGCGGTCGCGTTCGGCGCCGGGGGCGCGCCCGGCGGGGGCGCGCAGATGGTCGGGGAGAGGCCCTCCGTGGCCCCGCCGTCGGCCGCGCCGGCGTCGGCGGCCCCGCGGCCGGTGCCGGCCGGCACCGGGTCGACGCCGCCCGGCGAGGCCCGCAGCACCGAGGCACGGCTGGCCCCGGTGGTCCGCGACGTGGTCCGGCAGAAGGCTCCCGGGTACACGCTGTCGGCGGGCGCGGACGGGCCGGCGTTCAAGATGCGGTACCTGTACGACCCGGGCAACGACAGCTACTACGGCTCGGCGAACCTGCACGGCCCGACCGGCGAGGGCAACGTCGCGATAAACGTGGGGCGCCGGAGCACCCAGTTCAACCCGATGAACCCCTGCACCGGCGCGGAGACGGGGACGTGCTCCGACACGACCGAGGCCGACGGTACGCACATCCTGCGCCGGGTCATCCACGAGAACGGCATCGCCGACAACTACGTGATCGTCGACCGCCCGGACGGCATCACGATCTTCATCGTCGCGGCCAACCAGGGCGGCCAGACCGACTCGTCCCCGGGCCGGCAGGCCGAACCGGTGCTGCCCTTCGAGACGCTGGTGTCGATCGCCCTGGACCCGCGCCTGACCGTCTGATTCGCGCCAACGGCACGTGTGCGGTTGTGAGCTGCGGGAGAATCGTCGACATCCCGCACACGAAGAAGGCCGACCTCACCGCCGCCGACCAGGCCCACATGCGCAAGGTGGTCGGATACGTGCACCGCCACCTGGCCCCGCGCCCGTCCGGAGACGTGCGCGAGGCCCGGTGGCGACGATCGTGGGCGTCAGCTGTAGTCGAGCGTGAAGTTGTTGCAGACGAAGTTCGACTGCCCGGCGGTACCGCTCAGTTCGAATCCGAACTGGACCTGCCCGACGGTGACGTCGCCCCACCAGTTGTTGGTGCGCAGCCAGTTCATCACGGCCAGCACGTCCACCGAGCCGGAGTTCGTGTTCCCGGTCCGCACGAACGAGAACACGGCATTGGAGCCGTTCGATCCGCGGTACACATTCCAGGTGTGCCCGCCCACGCTCACGTTGCGGGCGTCGGGCACCGCGCCGTTGGAGTCGTAGGACCCCGCGATCGGGCCGACCGCGCCGTGCTGGTTGGCCCAGATCATGACCTCGTAGGCGTTGTTGTTCGCCCAGATGTCGTAGGCGCTCTCCCAGTCGCCGTCGGCCGGCACGGACACGTTGAACGTGCTCTTCACCGACGCCAGCGAGCTGAGGGTGCGGTTGAGGGTCTTGCCGGTGTGCGGGTACGACTTCACCCCGCTGGTGCGCGGGTGGTTGGCGACGACGCCCCAGTTCATGCCGGTGCGCGCCCAGATCGTCTGTGGCCCGGCGCCGCCGCCCCAGACGTCATTGATCACGGTGTACCCGTTGTTCGTCCACTGGTCCCAGGCGCCCGTCGCGACCCAGGCCGCGTCGGAGGGCACGCCGCCGGGAGTGCCCGAGGTCGGCGTCGGGGAGCCCGTGGTGCGCGACGGCGTCGGCGTCGGGGAGTTGGTGACGGTACCGGTGCAGGCCGTGCCGTTCAGCGTGAAGCTCGTCGGCACCGGGTTGCTGCCGGTCCACGAGCCGTTGAAGCCGAACGACGCGTTCGCGCCGGTGGCGATCGAGCCGTTGTACCCGGCGTTCTTCGCCGTCACCGTCGAGCCGCTCTGGGTGACGGTGGCGTTCCAGGCCTGGGTGACCGTCTGCCCGGCCGAGTACGACCAGACGACCGTCCAGTTCGAGATCGGGTCCCCGAGGTTCGTGACCGTGACGTTGGCCCCGAACCCGCCGGGCCACTGACTGCTGATCTGGTACCCGACCCGGCACCCGGCGGCGGCGGAGGCGGGCAGGGCGATGGCCACGGCACCGGCCGCGCCGACGGCGACCACGGCACCGAGGGAGAGCGCAAGAGTGCGACTTCGCATGGCGGTACGACTCCTAACTGACCGTTGTCGATGCGCTTCGACAGTCGCGAAGCTAGCCCCGGCACTGAAGCCGGTCAATGTGTGCCGTCACAGACCCGTCGAACCCGACGCAAACGCGTGAAAATTACCGGCCGGACCCGGATCCCTACACTCCCGCCATGACGCGGCTGGGTATCGACTTCGGCACCTCCACGACCGTGGCGGTCCTGCACCGCCCCGACGGCCGGCTCCAGCAGCTGATCTTCGACGGCTCGCCGCTGCTGCCCTCGGCGGTGCTGCTCGGCCCCGACGGCCGCCTGCACACCGGCCGCGACGCCGCCCACCTCGCCCGCAGCGCGCCCGAGCGGCTCGAGCCCAACCCGAAGCGCCGCATCGACGAGGGCGCGGTACTGCTGGCCGACGCCGAGGTGCCCGTGGCGGACCTCGTCGCCGCCGTCCTCGCCCGCGTGGTCGCCGAGGCCGACCGCGTGCTCGGCCCCCTCGGCCCGGCCCGCGAGGCGGTGCTCACCCACCCGGCCGACTGGGGCTCGTCCCGCCGCGCCCGGCTGCGCGAGGCCGCGATCCGCGCCGGCCTCGGCCCCGTGACCCTGGTCGCCGAGCCGCTCGCCGCGGCCGCCGTCTTCACCGACCGCCACGGCGCCGCCCTGCCGGCCGGCGCGCACCTGCTCGTCTACGACCTCGGCGCCGGCACCTGCGACGTGACGCTGCTGCGCCGCGGCCCCGCCGGCTTCGCCCCGGTCGCCTCCGAGGGCCTCGGCGACATCGGCGGCCTCGACATCGACGCGGCCCTCGTCGCGTCCCTGCAGCGGTCGTACGGTCCATTGTGGACGACCCCCGCCGAGCGCCGCCGGCTCTGGGACGACGTCCGCTCGGCCAAGGAGATGCTGTCCCGCGCGAGCGGCACGGTGGTCCTCCTGCCGGCCCCGGGCCGCGAGATCCCGCTGGGCCGCGAGCAGCTGCAGGAGCTGGCCCGCCCGGTCCTGCATCCGACGGTGGCGATGACCGGCGCGCTGCTGCGGGCCGAGGGCGTCCGCCCGTCCGACGTGGCCGGCCTGTTCCTGGTCGGCGGGGCGAGCCGGACCCCGCTGGTGGCGACGATGCTGCACGAGGCGCTGGGCCTGGCCCCGATCGTGGCGGAGCAGCCGGAGCTGGTGGTGGCCGAGGGCGCGCTGCTCCTGACCGAGTCGGCCCCGCTCCTGACCGCACCGGCCCCGATTTTGGCCGAGCCTGCTGCCCCTCCGGCCTCGGCCCCGGTTTCGCCGGCCCCGGCCCCGGCCCCGGTCCCGGCCTCGCCCGCGCCGCCCTTGTATCCCGCGCGCCGTGGCCGCCGGGGTCTGCGCGTGGCCCTGGCCGCCGCGGGCGCGATCGTGGCCTTCGGGGCTTTCGCGACGTACAAAACCTTGTCCACCAACGAACCGGACGACCCGCAGACGTCCGCGAGCACCCCGGCCGCCCCGAAGTACGACCTCACCAAGGCCCCCGACGACCTGTGCGCCCAGCTCGACCTGACCGCCTTCCGCACCGTGTACGAGACGGAGGAGGAGCCGCCCCGCCCGTCCCGCAACCTGACGGGCCAGGCCGGCACCGCCAACTGCACCACGCGCCGGTCCCACCAGAAGCCCGCGGTCCTCGCGCTGTTCGCGGGCACCGTCACGATCCGCCCCGACCAGCAGCTCACCCAGGCGGACTACCGCCTCATGGTCGCCGAGGACGCCCGCGTCAACGACACCCCGGAGCCGGTCGAGAACCTGGGCGAGGAAGCCGTGGTGTACCGCCTGAAGGACTCGAGCAAACGCGCGGCGACGGACCTGACCCTGATCCTCGGCGTACGCGAGCACAACCTCACGTGGCAGCTACGGATGACCGCGACCCGGACCGACGGCAAGGGCTGGACGGCGGCCGAACTGACCGACCTCCGCGCACGGCTCGTCACCGCGACGAGAGCAACCCTCCCGACCCTGACGGCGGCCGTGACCTGATCGCGGCTCCCCCGCCGCGAGCCTCAGATACAGCGCTGGGCGTCGAGGTACGCCTCCAGCCGCTCCGGCACCGCCGACGCGCAGAACAGGGCGCCCTGGGCCAGGCGGCAGCCCGCCGCCGTGATGGTTGTCAGCTCCGTGTCCGCCTCGACGCCGTCCACGGCGACCTCGACCCCCAGCTGCCGCGCCAGGTTCACCACCGCCGCGACCACCGCCGTCTCCGCCCCGCGAACGTGCGCCGGTCGACGCGGACGAGGTCGAGGGGCAGGCGGCGCAGCAGGCTCAGCGACGTCGCCTGGATGCCGAAGCCGTTCAGGGCCGTCCGCGCGCCCAGGGTGCGTACGGCGGTCAGGCGGTCCACGAGGTCCGGCAGCGGCGGCTCCGGCACGGTGAACTGCACGACCAGGCGCGACGGCGGGAAGCCCGTCGCGGCCACGAGGTCCACGAAGCCGTCCGAGGTCAGCAGGGCGGGGGAGACGGTCACGGCCAGCCAGAGCGGCGGGGTGCCGTCCCAGCGGGCTAACTGGCGGCCGGCCGCCGCCAGCAGCCAGGCGCCCAGCTCGTGGTGCAGGCTCAGCTGGTCGGCCACGGGCAGGAACTCGGTGTCGGTCACGGCGCCCAGGCCCGCGCGGCGCCAGCGGGGGCGGACCTCCACGCCGGCCACCCGGCCCGACGGGAGCTCGACGACGGGCTGGAAGAGCAGGTCGAGCTCGCCGCGCAGGAGGGCGCCCGGCAGGTCCTGCTCGATGGTGAGGCGGCGGCGCAGCAGGGTGGCGGTCGCCTCGTCGTACCACTGCGGCGGCTGCGCGGGGCCGAGCCGGCGGGCCCGCTGGAGGGCGAGCTCGGCGCGGCTCAGGGCGTTGCCGCTGCCGTCGGTGTGCTCGGCCAGGCCGGCCGACGCGGACAGGTGGGAGGCGATGCCCAGCACCGGGTACGGGTCGGACAGCAGCGTCAGCAGGCGGCTCGCGGTCATCTGGGCGTGCACGGCGCCGCCGGAGGTGAGGACCGCGAACGCATGGTGCCCACGACGGTGGCGCCGACGGCGACGCTGGCCACGAGTACGGCGGTGAGGGCGGCGCCCTCGAGCCCGGCGGCCTCGAAGACGACGAGCCAGGCGATGAAGAACAGGAAGACGCCGATGCCGACGCCGTCGAGGAGCCGGCGGACCCGCCCGATGTAGGTGGCGGCCTGGCCGGGCAGGTGGAACAGGCCCGCGAGCAGCGTGCCGGCGACGAAGAACAGGCCGATGAGCGGCAGCTCGGCGGCGAGCGGTACGTCGGTGAGCCGGGCATCGGGGGCCACGACGGAGGCGATGCCGGCGGCGGCGGTCGACACGCCGCAGAAGCCGAGGCCGGCGCTGACCGGGCGGTGCCAGGCGGCGGACCCGTCGGCCGGCCGGAGCAGGGTCGCGGCACGCGCGGCGGCGACGAGCCCCGCGACGGCGAGGGCAAGCCCGGCGGGCATCAGCCCGGCGAGGGCCGCGACCAGCGCGGCGGCGCTGAGCGTGACCGGCACCAGCAGCACGAGGCTGAGTCTGGCGCACCTCGAACAATGCGGCAAGCATTGACGAGGCTACGTTCCGTTGTGGCGATCTGGAACGTCCGGGTTCAATATCCGTGCCGCTGGGCTACGTGCTGAGCCCGGGCAGAGTGGCGTTCGTGACCCGGCGGCGGAGCACCACCTGGCGGGTGCCGTCCGGATACAGCCGGACCCGCGCCAGCTCCCAGCCGCCGTACTCGGCCTGGATCGTCAGCTGTGCGTTAGCGGTCATCCGGTCGACATTCGACGGCAACCGCAGCGGCACGTATTCGTAGTCCATGCACCGATAGTGCTACGCCGCAATGCGCTGCACCAGCCCTTGTAACCCGGTGCCACCCGACCCGGCGACGGCCAGCGCTCCGGTCGCAGGATCAACCGCAACAGCCAGCGGCAGCTGTACCGTCGGGTGCCGGCCGGCCTCGCGCGGCGCCCCGCCGCCCAGGTCGAAGCCCACCACCTCATTGCGTTGCGTGAGCGTCACCCACAACACGCCCCGCCCCGCGTCGTACGCGGCCGCCCACGCCCCGCCCGGCACCGGGTGGCGCTGGCGCAGGATCAGCGGCCCCGTGTCGAAGACGAGCAGCTCGCCGTCGCGCGCGTCGATCACCGCGAAGCGGCCTCCACCGGCCGCGGCGACGGTCACGGCGCCGTCGCCGGCCCGCAGGGCCTCCTGGCGCGCGCCGGTGGCCGCGTCGAAGACCGTGATCGAGGACTCGGACGCGTCCACGACGGCGATGCGGGACTTGTCGGCGGCCAGGGCGCTCGGCCGGCCGCCGGTGTGGATGGTCCGCAGCGTCGCGCCCGTGGGGGAGAGGATGATCACGTCGCCGCGGGCGGGCAGGGCGACGGCGGTCCAGTCGGCGTCGCGGGGCACGGCGATCGCGCCGCCCTCGGCCGGCAGGGTCCAGGCCGGGCCACCCGGGAGGTTCTGTACCGCGGACCCGGCCACGACCCGGAACCCGCCGGCGACGGCGACGATGCTGCGCGGCGGTCCGGCTGTTGCGGATCGGGTGGCTTCAGGGAGTACAAACGCGGATTTTTCGGAAATTGCGGCAATCTGCGGGCCGATCGCGACCCCGGTCGGGCGCTCCGGCACCGGCGTCGTGGTGCCGGCCGGTGCGACGGACGGCGCGGGGGCCCACGTCGGGGTGGGCATCGTGGCGTCGGGGTGGCTGACGGGCGCGCCGGCGTCACACGCGGTGAGCGCGAGCACGCCGGCCAGGAAAAGCAGTCGGCGCATGGTCGCCCAAGACTACGTTTGCCGCTCCGGGTAGCCGGACGTGGGCGCCGACACGTCGTCGAGCGCGGACCGGATCTCCCGCGGCAGCACGATCTCCTCGGTCTGCAGCGCCCCGAGCAGCTGCCCGACGGTGCGGGCGCCGAGCACCGGCGCGACCACGCCGGGCCGGTCGCGGACCCAGGCCAGGGCCACCTCCAGCGGCGACACGCCGAGGCCGCCGGCCGCGGTCGCGACCGCCTCGACGATCCCGGCGCAGCGGTCGTCGAGGTACGGCGCCACGAACCGCTCGAAGTGCGGCGACGCGGCCCGGGAGTCGGCCGGCACGCCGGTGCGGTACTTGCCGGTCAGCACCCCGCGGCCCAGCGGCGACCAGGGCAGGATGCCGATGCCCAGGGCCGCGCAGGCCGGCACGACCTCGCGCTCGATGCCGCGCTCCAGCAGCGAGTACTCGACCTGCGTGGAGACCAGCGGGGCCCGGCCCGGCCAGGCCGCCTGCCAGGTGGCGGCGCGGGCGGTCTGCCAGCCGGAGAAGTTCGACACACCGGCGTAGCGGGCGCGGCCGGTGCTCACCGCGGTGTCGATCGCCGAGAGGGTCTCCTCCGGCGGCGAGTCGGGGTCGTACCCGTGCACCTGCCACAGGTCCACGTGGTCGGTCCCGAGCCGCTGCAGGGACGTGTCCAGGGCGGACAGGAGGTGGCCGCGGGAGCCGTCGCGCCGGCGGGCCATCCCCGGGCGCAGGCCGGCCTTGGTCGCGATGACCAGCTCCTCGCGCGGTACCAGCCGGCCGACCAGCGCGCCGATGACCGACTCGGCCTCGCCGTCGGCGTAGACGTCCGCGGTGTCCAGCAGCGTCCCGCCGGCGTCGCGGAACGTCTTGAGCTGGGCGGCCGCGTCGTCGGCGTCGGTGTCACGGCCCCACGTCATCGTGCCGAGGGCCAGCCGGGATACCGCCAGCCCGCTACGGCCGAGCGGTCGCTGCTGCATGCATGGAACGATACGGCCGGATGGCGCCTTCGTACGGTAGGCGTGGCCTGTCAGCGGCGCAGGCTACCCTGGTGCCGCACCGTGCAGGGTCGCACGGGGGACCTCCGGGAGGCAGTTGTGCGGCTTGCGTTGAACCTCGGTTACCTGTCGTCATGGAACGACGAGGCGGGCCACCTGGCGATCGCCCAGGAGGCGGACCGGCTCGGTTTCTCCTGCGTATGGGTGGCGGAGGCGTACGGCTCCGACGCGCCGAGCATGCTCGCCTGGATCGCCGGGCAGACCGAGCGGATCGAGCTGGGCTCCGCGGTCTTCCAGATCCCGGCCCGCACCCCCGCCATGACCGCGATGACCGCCGCCACCATCGACAAGCTCTCCGGCGGCCGGTTCCGCCTGGGCCTCGGCGTGTCGGGCCCGCAGGTCTCCGAGGGCTGGCACGGCGTGCGGTTCGCCAAGCCGCTCAAGCGCACCCGCGAGTACATCGACATCGTGAACCTCGCGCTGACCCGCAAGGTCGTCGAGTACGACGGCGAGTTCTACACGCTGCCGCTGCCCGACGGCCCCGGCAAGCCGCTCAAGCTGACCCTGCACCCGATCCGCGACCACGTGCCGGTCTACCTCGCCGCCGTCGGCCCGAAGAACCTCGAGCTGGCCGGCGAGGTCGCCGACGGCTGGCTGGCCATCTTCTTCTCCCCGGAGTTCGCGCACGAGTCCCTGGGCTCGATCGCCGCGGGCCGGGCGAAGGCCGGCAAGACGATGGACGGCTTCGAGGTGGCGGCGTCGGTACCCGTGGTGTTCGGCGACGACGTCGCGATGTGCGCGGAGCTCGTACGCCCCTACGCGGCCCTCTACGTCGGCGGCATGGGCTCGCGGGAGCAGAACTTCTACAACGCCCTCGCCACCCGCATGGGCTACGGCGACGCGGCCAAGGAGGTCCAGGACCTCTACCTCGCCAAGCGCCACCGCGACGCCGCGGCCGCCGTACCGTTGGAGTTCATCGACCGCACCTCGCTGCTCGGCCCGGTCGAGCGGGTGGCGGAGCGGCTGAAGGCGTACCAGGAGGCGGGCGTGACAGAGATCTCCACCATTGTGTTCGGCGACGCCGACTACTCGATCGGCGTGATCCGGCAGCTCGCCGAGGCGTGGGAGAAGGCCGGGTTCTCCGCGTGACGACGGTACTGCTGCTCCGGCACGGGCGCACCACCACCAACGCCACCGGGGTCCTCGCCGGTCATCAGCCCGTCGGCCTCGACGAGGTCGGGCGGGGGCAGGCCGTCGCGGTCGGCGAGCGCCTGGCCGCGGCCAAGCTGCCCCTGGCCGCGGTCGTCAGCAGCCCCCTGCCCCGCTGCCGGGAGACCCTGTCGCTGGCCCTGCCCGACGTCACCGACGTCGTCGAGGACGCCGGCATCATCGAGTGCCGCTACGGCGACTGGACCGGCCGCCCGCTCAAGGACCTGGCCAAGGACCCGCTGTGGGCGACGGTGCAGGCCCACCCGTCCGCGGCCCGCTTCCCGGGCGAGGACGCCGAGTCGATGGCCGAGATGTCGGCGCGCGCGATCGCGTCGATCCGCGGCTGGGACGCCCGCCTCGCCGCCTCCCACGGCCCCGAGGCGGTCTGGCTGGCGTGCAGCCACGGGGACATCATCAAGGCGATCGTGGCCGACGCGCTCGGCATGCACCTGGACCTGTTCCAGCGCATCGCGGCCGAACCGGCGTCGGTGACCGTCATCCGGTACACCCCGCTGCGGTCCTTCGTTCTTCGCCTCAACGACACCGGCGGCGATCTGTCCGGGTTCCTGCCCCCGGAGAAGACGGAGGGCGAACCGTCCTCGGACGCCGCCGTCGGGGGCGGTTCGGGCGGCTCGGTGTGATGTGCCGACCTGCGGTTTTCGCGGCCGGTTCGGCCGGTTCGGTGTGATCTTGTGCCCGCTTGCGGCGGATGCCGTCACGACTGGATAGAGTTTCTGACATGAGCCACCACGTGTATGCATTCGAGCCGCCTGAGCGGTTCGTTGCCGGCACCGTAGGTGCGCCGGGGGAGCGGACCTTCTTCCTGCAGGCCCGCGGCGGCGGCCGGCTGGTCAGCGTCGCCCTGGAGAAGGTGCAGGTCTCTCTGCTGGCCGAGAAGCTCGAGGAGCTGCTCCAGGAGGCCCACCGCCGCTTCGGCGTCGACCTCGTCGCCGAAGCGGTCGTCGAGACCGCCGACAACGAGCCCCTCGACACGCCCCTCGACGAGGAGTTCCGCGTCGGCACGCTCGGCCTGCAGTTCGACGTCGACACCGCCACGGTCATCATCGAGGCGATCGCGGTCGGCGACGAGGAGGCCGAGGAGCCGGAAGAGGACGAGGACGACGAACTGGCCACCGCCGACCGGGACCGCCTGCGGGTCCGGCTCACCCCGGCGGCCACGAAGGCGTTCATCGAGCGGGCCAAGCGGGTCGTCGCCTCCGGCCGCCCGCCGTGCCCGCTGTGCGGCCAGCCCCTCGACGCCCGCGGGCACCTCTGCCCGCGGCACAACGGCTACCGCCGGTAGCCCGGGGTGCCGGCGCTGCCCGAGGACGAGGCCCTGGAACTACTGCGCCACGGCGGGCTGGAGCTCGAGGGCCGGCTCATGGACGCCTCCAACGCCACCCTGCGCTGCGTCGTCACCCTGGGCGGCACCGTGGCCCGGTGCGTGTACAAGCCGGTGAGCGGCGAGCGCCCGCTGTGGGACTTCCCGGACGGCACCCTCGCCGGCCGCGAGTACTCCGCGTGGCTGCTGTCCAAGGCGACCGGCTGGGACATCGTCCCGCCGACCCTCCTGCGCGACGGCCCGCTCGGCCCCGGCATGTGCCAGCTGTGGATCGACGACGACCAGCAGACCGACGACCTGCTCCTCGGGTTCGTCCCGGCCAACAAGGTCCCGAAGACCTGGCGGCGCATCATGTCGGCCCGCGACGAGCGCGGCCGCCCCTTCGCCCTCGCCCACGCCGACGACCCGCGGCTGGCGCGCATAGCCCTCTTCGACGCCGTGGCGAACAACGCCGACCGCAAGGGCGGCCACGTGATCGACACCGTGGACGGCAAGGTCCACGGCGTCGACCACGGCATCTGCTTCCACACCGAGGACAAGCTGCGCACCATCATCTGGGGCTGGGCCGGCGAGCCGATCCCGGACGAGGGCGTGGAGGTCCTGGAGAAGCTGCGCGCGCAGTACTCCGCGGGCCTGGCCGAGACGTTCTCGGAGCACCTGACCCCGGCCGAGGTGGCCATGATCTGGGTGCGCATCGACGCCCTGCTGCAGACGCGCAGGTACCCCGAGCCGGACGAGGACCGCCACGCGATTCCGTGGCCGCCCATCTGACGCGCTGCGCCGCGACTTCACCACTTTGAGCCCGATAAGTCGGGCGCTTCGCGCCGCGACTTATCGGATTTGTCGCCTGGCCGGGCATATATCCGATTTCGGGGGATTCGGATCACGGTTCAGTTGAATGCGCTCCTCTGGCAGGCCCGTCGAGCCCTGCGGAGAACAGCGGTAAAGGCCCGTTCAGTCCTGCGGTGAACGGCTGAGCGCGATAGGTCGGGCGCTCCGCGCCGCGGCCCTGCCGTGAGCAGCTGAGCGCGATAGGTCGGGCGCTCCGCGCCGCGGCCCTGCCGTGAGCAGCTGAGCGCGATAGGTCGGGCGCTCCGCGCCGCGACTTATCGGATATTTACCCTGTCGGGCGTTATATCGCATTCAGGCGGATGGGTGGCCGATGTCGAACAGGTTGCCCTCGGGGTCGGCGAGGGTGGTCCAGGTCGCGCCGTACTCGTCGAAGTCGCCGACGTGCTTGGCCCCCAGGCCGGTCGCGCGCTCGACCGCGGCCGCGATGTCGTTCGTGTGCAGGTCGAGGTGGACGCTGTTCTTGCCGGGCGTACGGTCGGGCACCCGGATGAACATGAGCACCGGGGTGAGCCCGGCCGAGCGGCCCGCGGTGGCGAAGTACTCCGACGCCCCCGGATCGACCTCGCGCCCCAGCAGTGCCGCGTAGAACCCGGCGAGCTCGGTGGCGTTCCCGCTGCAGTCGACCGTCACGTTGGCCAGCATGATTTCCGACATTTCCTGCTCCTTCACGTTGTAAAATGGCGTATACGACGTATCGCCGGACAGGGTATAAGTCCGAAAAGTCCGATCACGAAGTGTCGGACTTTTCGTCGTCAACCGGCAACCGGCCAGCAGACCTCCGTGCGGAACCGCTCCTCGTCGTCCGTGTGCTGCGGCCCGACCAGATAGTGCTCCACGATCGGCTCCGCCAGCGCCGTGTCGTGCTCGGCCACGTGCGCGCCCAGTGCCCCGTACGTGAGGTCGCAATCCGCGAACGGCCCCGCGTGCACCGCCACCGCGTAACGGCGGCCCGGCAGCGCCGAGAGCCTCGGGTCACCGGCGAACGCGCCGGGCAGGACGGGTACGAACGCCACCACCTCGCCGGCGTCCTGCTCGAAGAACTCGGCCGAGTAGGTGCAGCCGGCCACCCCGGCCGGGTCCGCGCCTGCCTGCGCGAGCGCCCCGAACAGCTCGCCGAACGCCGTCCCGCACCACGCGGCCACGTCCGGGCGGGCGACCCTCGCCCCGACGCGCAGGACGGAGGCGGGGGCGTGGGCGCGGTACAGCACCGTGACCGGCGGCGCCGCGTCCAGCAGCCGGCGCAGCGAGGCGACGACGCCCCGGGTCCGGGCCAGCTCCGCCTCCATGCGGTCCAGGTGCCGGGCGAGCGCCTCGGCGCGGGGCTCCTCGCCGGGCGCCGCGAGCACGGTGCGGATCTCGGCCAGGGGCATGTCCAGGCCGCGCAGGCGCCGGATGAGATGCGCGTCGCCGACCTGCCCGGGGTGGTACCGCCGATGCCCGGTCTCCCCATCGACGTCGGCGGGCACGAGCAGGCCGATGTCGTGGTAGTACCGCAGCGTCTTCGCGGACAGGTGGCACAGCCGCGAGAACTCCCCGATGGTCACGCCCGATGTCATGCCGACCAGTCAAACCCTTCCAGTAGCGGGAAGTGCAAGCGCAAGGGCAAGTTTCGTCACATCCCGCGCCCGGCCCGCGCTTGGATACGCTGTTGGTCATGGACTCCTGGATCGCACCGGCGCTGCCCACGCTGCCCCGCCCCGCCGGCGACGCCGCGCCGCTCGCCCTGTTCGACTCGGCGCGCCGGGAGATCGCCCCCGTCGACCTCGTCGGCCGGCCCGCGACCATGTACGTGTGCGGCATCACCCCGTACGACGCGACGCACCTCGGGCACGCGGCCACCATGATCGCGTTCGACCTGGCCAACCGGGTGTGGCGCGACGCCGGGCACGAGGTCGACTACGTCCAGAACGTCACCGACGTCGACGACCCGCTGCTCGAGCGGGCCGAGCGCGACGGCGAGGACTGGGTGGTCCTCGCGATGCGGGAGACCGCGCTGTTCCGCGAGGACATGGAGGCGCTGCGGATCGTGCCGCCGAAGCGGTACGTCGGGGCGGTCGAGTCCATCCCGCAGATCGCACGCAAGGTCGCCGCGCTCATCACCTCCGGCCACGCGTACACCCTCGACGACGGCACCGGCGACGTGTACTTCTCCGTGGCCACGGCGCCGGCGTTCGGTACCGAATCCAATCTTTCCCGCACTGAGATGCTCCGCCTCGCCGCCGAGCGGGGCGGCGACCCGCAGCGGCCCGGCAAGCGCGACCCGCTCGACCCGCTGCTGTGGCGCGGCGCCCGCGACGGCGAGCCGGCCTGGAACGGCGGCGAGCTCGGCCCCGGCCGCCCCGGCTGGCACATCGAGTGCACGGTCATCGCCCAGAGCCTGCTCGGCGACACCATCGACGTGCAGGGCGGCGGCAACGACCTGCTCTTCCCGCACCACGAGTGCTCCGCCGCGCACGCCGAGGCCCTGTCGGGCAAGGCCCCGTTCGCCTCGCACTACGTGCACGCCGGCATGATCGGCCTCGAGGGCGAGAAGATGTCCAAGAGCAAGGGCAACCTCGTCTTCGTCTCCCGCCTGCGCGGCGACGGCGTGGACCCGATGGCGGTACGTCTGGCCCTGCTCGCCGACCACTACCGCAACGATCGCATGTGGACCGACGACGTACTCAAGACCGGCCAGCAGCGCCTCTCGCGCTGGCGCGAGGCGGCCCGCGCCGGCATCGGCCCGTCGGGCGCGGAGCTCGTCGCCCAGCTGCGCGAACGCCTCGCCGACGACCTCGACGCGCCGGGTGCCCTGGCCGCCGTCGACGCCTGGGTCGACGCGACGCTGGCCGACGCCGGCGACGACCGCGAGGCCCCGGCCATCATGGCCACCGCGGTCGACGCGCTGCTCGGCATCAAGCTCTGACCCGCGCCCTCGGTCACACCATCGCAGGCTCTTCGCGGCCGGCCACCAGTCGGACGGTGGCCGGCTCCGGAGTCCCCTGCCGCAGGCGTTCGTGGGCGTACTCGCAGATGACCGCATGCTCATAGACCGCCCGCGGCACCTCGAGCCGGCTGTCGACCCGCACGGGCACGCCGGCCGGCGCCCAGGTCCGGAACACGGGATCGCCGGTGATGTCGGCGAGCACGGCCATCAGGTGCGTGTCGAGGCGCAGTGAGTGCACGGCCCGGCGGTACTCGGCGGCGCTCAGGCACAGCGCGAACGGAACGTTCATCAGGCACAGCGCCGACTGGATGTCCAGGCGCATGAATCTGCGCGTCCGGGGTTCGGCGTCGATCGCTTCGACGGCGAGCATGCTCGTATCGAGTCCAGGTGCACACGTTCCGCCGGTGGGCGTGTGCGTTTCGCGCGGCGGCGTGTGCGTTTCGCGTAGCGGTGTGCGCGTTTCGCGCGGGGTCGTGTGCGTCTCGCGCGGCAGCGTGTGCGTTTCGCGTGACGGTGTGCGCGTTTCGCGTGACGGTGTGCGCGTTTCGCGCGGCGGCATGTGCGTCTCGCGTGACGGCATGAGCGTTTCGCGCGGCGGTGTGCGCGTTCGAACGGCCTTCAGCACCTCGTAGACGTTCACATCGTGCACGATCACCGCGCGGTTCTTGAGCGCCGTGAGCGCCTGCGGCCGCAACGACACCTCCTCGCGCATCCCGGTGTTGCGCGCGACGAACACGAGCAGGTTCGTCTCGACGATGAAGTGCCGCACGAGCAGCTCACCCGCGGCCGGGCTCACGCAGCGGCGCAGGAACCACACGCACAACGCGTCCATGACCCCGTGCGCGGTGAGCCGCCCGGGCACGATCCGCCGCAGCATCACGACCACGACGACGAGCGCGTTGCAGACGGGGCGCAGCAACGGGTACACCCATCGCCGCGACCACGACCGCTGGTCCTCGATGACGAGCCGCAGCGTGCGCGCATCGATCGGCTCGCGCGCGGCGAGCTCGTCCCAGATGTCGTCGGCGCTCATCGGATTTCTTCCAGCTGCAGCGCGTACAGCCGCGCGGTGATCCGGGCGGTATGCACGATTGCGGCGCAGGCGACAGGATCGGACATGAGCGGGCCGAGCAGACGGTGCATTTCGCTCACATGCTCACCGTCGTTCTCGCCGTGGTACCGCAGGAAGCTCACCTGCCCGTCGGCCAGGCCGAGCTGGTCCTGCAGCATCCGCGCCCATCCGAGCGCCTTTGCGGTGCCGAGCCCCTCGATGACGAACATCGCCCCGAGCAGATCGACCGGATCCGGCCGCGACGCCTGCTGCATGATGAACGCGGACAGCGCCTCCGAGCCCGGGTTCTTGGCCCCGAGCCGGATCTCCCCGAGATCCCCGCCGACGGCCACGAAGTCCCGCTCCAGCAACAGAAAGTCCCGATGCTCCTCGGCCGCGTGCCGGATGGCGGCGCTGCGCAGCTCGAACCGCTCGGCCGAGAAGTTGGAGGCGGCCCGGGAGATCCACCGCCCGCCCTCGACCACCTGCTGGCGGAGGTTGACGAGCAACGCACGGTAGTCGTCGATGGTCGCGGTCGAGTCCTCGATGCGCCGCACGATCGGCACGGTGGCGAGGCGCTGTTCGAGCTCTGTCCAAACGTGCGCAAGATCGTCGACGAGCTGAGCGGGACCGACACAGGTGAGCAATGCGAACGAGACGGTGAACCGCCCGGACTCGGGCACGGCGAGCAGGATGCGGTCACCCGCCTTGAACCGCCCGGTACGCCAGGCCTCCTCCAGCATCACGAAGATGCTGGCCGCCCCGGTGTTCCCGCACGTCTCGAGGTTGCTGAAGCTAATTCCGGCGATTTCCGGAATTTCGGCAAATATCCGATCTCGGAACGTGTTCGCCGACCAGTGCACGAGCGCATGGTCAATTGTTCGGATGTCAACGAGCGCGCGCACCCGCTCGACCCCGAGCCGGAACAGCGAGGGCAGCGCCGACACGTCCTGCCGCAGCCGGAACAGCCCCGCCGCCTCCGCCGCGGCCGCGCTCGGGGCGTCGAGCCACCCCTCCCCGGCGCGCATGCCGGCCGGGTACTCATGCGCGTACGACACGCTGCGCACCCACTCGACCCGCAGGCTCTCCCGATCCGGGCGCGGCCGCGACGACACCACGACGGCGCCGGCCCCGTCGGAAAGCGTCCACCGCAGGAACTCCGCGTCGGACGTCGACCGCCCGCCGGCCGTGAACCGCGGCTCGGCGAGCACCCGGCTGACGAGCTCCGACCCGACCACCACGGCCGCGTCATGCTCCCCGAGCGCTACCGCCCCGGCGGCGGCCTTGAGCGCGGCCATCCCGGACGCGCATACCCCGCCGGCGCTGAGCAGCTCCATCGGGCCGCCCCCGACGCGGCCGTGCACCATGGCCGCGAACCCGGGCACGAGCTGGTCGCCCATGGTCGTGCCGGTGGCGAGCATCCCGACCTCGCCCATGGCCAGGCCCGCGTCCTTCACCGCGAGCTCGACCGCCGCGGCGGCCAGCTCCTCGTTGCTCGACCCGGTCGCGTAGTGACGCTGCCGGATGCCGTTCGCCGCGAGCACCCGTGCGCGCCGCCGGGCCGTGGCCGGGTCGGTCCCGCCGAGCCGCGAGGCGATCTCGTCGTTGCCGACCGGCGCGCCCGGCAGGTGCGCGCCGCACCCCGTGATGTACACCGCTGACGTCTGTCCCATGTGGAACATTGCAGTCGAGGCGGGGAGGCGATCGGATCCGCCGGGCGACTCAGTCCGGCTAGGTCGCGCTACCTAGGTGATGGTGCCCGTTCCGTTTTCTACACCATACACTCATGAGAATAATTCACTTGTGAAGCCGTCACTGTCCGGAGTTCGGCGTCACTGTCGGCAACGTCAGGTACTCCAGCAGCCGCGCCGTCGCCGGTGGGTCCGGCGGTACACCGTACGCCGCCGCGCTCACCCGCCGCTCGCCCCCGCGCAACGCGACCGCCGACACCGCCGGTGACCGGTGCGCCCGCAACGCCAGCGCCGGCAGGATCGTCACGCCCAGGCCCGCCGCGACGAGCGACTGCACCGCCACGTAGTCGTCGGTCGTGAACGCGATGTCCGGCACGAACCCGGCCGCCGCGCACCGGCGCACCAGGCTCTCCCGGCACCGGGTGCACCCGGCGATCCACCGCGACCGCGCGTGGTCCTTCAGGTGCTGCGAGGCGCCGGGCCGGGTCACGAGGTGCAGCTCCTCGGTGAACAGCGGTGTCAGCCGTACCGCGTCGGGAGACGGCGGCGAGCCGTAGTCGAACACCAGCGCGAGGTCGACCTCCCCGGTGCGCAGCAGGCGCAGGGCCTCGGGCGGCGACGCCTCCACGAACTCGAGCGACACGTCCGGATGCGCCTGCGTGAACCGGGCCGCCGCCGGCGGTACGAACGAGCCCAGGGCCGACGGGAACGCGGCCAGCCGCACCCGGCCGGCGCGCAGTCCGCTGTGCTCGGCGAGCTCGGCCTCGGCGGCGTCGAGGCGGCCCAGGATCTCCTCGCCGCGCTCGGCCAGCAGCCGCCCGGCCGGCGTCAGCCGCACGCCGCGGCCCACCCGCTGCAGCAGCTGGGCCCCGGTCTCCGTCTCGAGGCGGGCCAGGTGGTGGCTGACCGACGGCTGCGCATAGTGCAGCGCCTCGGCCGCCGCCGTCACCGAGCCGTGCCGCGCCACCGCCACGAGCACCCGCAACCGCGTCAGATCCAGCATCCATCAATCGTGTCTATGAAAATTCCGCAAAACAAGCATTAGACCTATCAGTTGTACCGGTGGAAGCTCACCCCATGCTCACGATGCGCGACGTGCTCCAGGCCCGCCGGACCATCGCCGGCCACCTGCCGCCCACCCCGTCCTGGTCCTACCCGCTGCTCGACGAGGCCGCCGGCCGCCGGGTCGTGCTCAAGCACGAGAACGCCCAGCCCACCGGCGCGTTCAAGGTCCGCGGCGCGCTGAACCTGCTGGCCGGGACCGAGGCCGGCGACGCCCTCGTCACCTACTCCACCGGCAACCATGCGCGCGCCATCGCGTACGCCGCGCGCGAGTACGGCCGCCCCGCCACGATCGTCATGCCCGAGCACGCCGACGAGGTCAAGGTGCGGGCCGTCGAGGCGCTGGGGGCGACGGTCGTGCGGCACGGCGCCGACATGGGCGAGGCCGAACGGTTCGCGCAGACCCTGCCCGGCCGCCTGGTCAGCCCGGGCGACGAGCCGGCCCTCATCGCCGGCGTCGCCACGTTGTACCTCGAGCTGCTCGAACGCCACCCCGAGCTCGACACGCTCGTCGTGCCCGTCGGCTCGGGCACCGGCGCGGCGGGCGCCTGTCTCGTCGCGGCCGCGGTGGCGCCCGGCTGCCGGGTGATCGCGGTGCAGTCGCAGGCCGCTCCGGCCGCGCACGACTCGTGGCGGGCGGGCTCGTGCGTGTACCGCCAAAATCGCACGAACGTCGACGGGCTCGCCACCGGGCGGGGCTTCGCCGGCCCGCAGGAGATCCTGCGCGCGCACCTGTCGGACTTCGTCCTGCTCGGCGACGACGCGATCGGCGACGCCCGGCGGCTGCTCGCCCGCCGCGCGGGCACCCAGGCCGAGGGCGCGGGCGCGGCGGCCCTCGCGGCGGTGCTCGCCCGGCCCGAGCTCATGGGCTCCGCCGTCGGGGTGGTGGTGACCGGGGCCAACGCCACCGAATTGGAGCTTGCCCGTTGAGCGCATCGTTCGTACCGCTCGCCGATTTCCGGCCCGGCCGTGCTCGGCCGGTGACGGGGATCCGGTTACGTCGATCATTACGGACCTGCCGCCCAGGTCCGGAACACCCCCGTCGAAGGAGAGGTCTGTCGTGACCGGTCCTGAAGAGCGGAAGGCCCCGGCGAGTGACCGCAGTCCCTGGAACTGGCTGCTGGTCATCCCGATCGTGGTACCGCTGCTCACATTCTTGTTCAACGCCGACGGACCCCGGTTCCTCGGCTTCCCGCGGTTCTACTGGCTCCAGCTGGCCTTCATCCTTCTGGGCGTGGGCGTCACCACGCTCGTCTACCAGATGACGAAGAAGAGGTGAGCGGCCATGTGGCGTGACCATGTCCTCGAAATCGTCATCTTCGTCGTGCTGTTCCTCACGGTCAGCGCCATGGGCTTCTTCGCCGCCCGCTGGCGCCGCCCCGACACGCTGAACCACCTCGACGAGTGGGGCCTCGGCGGCCGCAACTTCGGCGGCTGGATCACCTGGTTCCTCGTCGGCGGCGACCTGTACACCGCGTACACCTTCGTCGCCGTCCCGGCCCTGCTGTTCGCCTCGGGCGCGGCCGGCTTCTTCGCGGTGCCGTACACGGTGATCATCTATCCGCTGGTGTTCCTCGTGCTGCTGCGGATGTGGTCGGTGTCGCACCGGCACGGGTTCGTCACCCCGGCCGACTTCGTGCGGGCCCGGTTCCAGTCCCCGACGCTCGCCCTGGTCATCGCGATCACCGGGATCGTGGCGACGATGCCGTACATCGCGCTGCAGCTCGTCGGCATCGAGTCGGTCCTCAAGACCATGGGCGTCACCGGGTCCGGCACCCTCGCCCGGCACCTGCCGATCATCATCGCCTTCGCGATCCTGGCCGCCTACACGTACTCCAGCGGCCTGCGCGCCCCGGCGCTCATCGCGTTCGTGAAGGACATCCTGATCTACGTCGTCATCCTGGTCGCGGTCTTCTACCTGCCGTCGAAGCTCGGCGGCTGGGGCGCGATCTTCGACGCCGCCGACGCGAAGTTCGCCAAGACGCCGGCCACGACGGACGGCATCCTGCTCAACGGCAACAACCAGGTCCAGTACTTCACGCTCGCCCTGGGCTCGGCCCTGGCGCTGTTCCTGTACCCGCACAGCATCACCGGCGTCCTGGCGAGCCGGAACCGCGACGTGATCAAGCGGAACATGTCGGCGCTGCCGGCGTACAGCTTCCTGCTCGGCCTCATCGCCCTGCTCGGCTTCGCCGCCATCGCCGCGGGCGTGACCCCGCTGAAGAACCCCAACGGCACCAACGACAACAACACGGTGGTACCGCTGCTGTTCGACAAGCTCTTCCCGGACTGGTTCGCGGGGGTCGCGTACGCCGCGATCGGCATCGGCGCCCTGGTGCCGGCGGCCATCATGTCCATCGCCGCCGCGAACCTGTTCACCCGCAACATCTACCGCGAGTACTTCAAGCGCGACGCCACGCCCGCCCAGCAGGCCACGGCCTCGAAGGTGATGAGCCTGCTGGTCAAGTTCGGCGCCCTGCTCTTCGTCGTCTTCGTCGACCCGCAGTTCTCCATCGACCTGCAGCTCATCGGCGGCGTCATCATCCTGCAGACCCTGCCCGCGGTGGCGCTGGGCCTGTTCACCCGGTGGTTCCACCGCGGCGCCCTGGTCGCGGGCTGGGTCGCCGGCATGGGCCTGGGCCTGTGGATGCTGTACAAGGTGGTGAACCCGACGACCCACCGCCACTTCGCGGGCTCGGCGTTCCCGCTGAGCGAGTGGGGCTTCGACACCAAGAAGACCATCTACGTCGGCTTCGTGGCGGTCCTGGTCAACCTGGCCGTGGCCGCGATCGTGACGCTGATCCTGCGCGCCTCCTCGGTGGCCGACGGCGGCGACGACACGACCCGCGACGACTACTTCGCGGACGAGGGCGACCCGCGCATCAGCGACATCCCGACGTCCCCGGCCCCGGTGGCGACGGCCGCCCCCGACCCGATCACCTGACCGCTCCCGACCGGCGCCGGCCCTGCGAGCCAGGGCCGGCGCCGTGCCGTGGGGCGGCTAGCCCAGCGCGAGGCCCGGCTCGTCGTCGGGCAGGCCGGGCCGGGGCGCCGGGATCCGGTACTCCTCCGTCAGCTGCGTCATCGGCCCCGGCCAGGCCGCCTGGGCGACCTCGAGGACCTTATGGTCCTCGTCGTACGCCACGTGCAGCAGCACCAGCACCGGCGTGTCCGGCCGGATCTGCAGCAGCTCCGACTCCTCGCGCGAAGGCAGCCGGGCGCTCACCTGGTCGCGCGCGCTCGCGTAGCGGCGGCCGAGCTCCTCCTCGACCTCCTGGTACAGCGGGCGGTCGAACACGTCCGGGCGCTCGATCGACGTGCCGCGGACGTCGTTGGGGCGGAACCACGACGCGCCGACCTCGACGGGGGAGTCGCCGGTGCGCACCAGGTGCCGCCGCACGAGCAGCGGCGCGCCGGGGTCGACGCCGAACGCCTCGGCCACCTCGGCCGGCGCCGGCATCTGCGCGACGATCATGAGATGCTGGCGGTACCGGGCCGCGAGCTCCGCGTGGTAGCCGCGCTGGGAGCCGTAGCGGCCGCGGGAGAGCCGGTTCATGCGCCGCTTCGTGCCGCGCACGAACGTGCCCGACCCGGGGCGCGTGATCAGCAGCCCCTCGATGCGCAGCTGGTCGATCGTGCGCTGCACCGTCTGCTTGGCCACCCCGAACTGCGCGGCCAGGGCCGGGATCGACGGCAGGCGCTCGCCGGGGGCCCAGTCGCCGCGCTGGATCTGTGCGCGCAGCTGCGCCCCGATCTGCCGGTGCGGAAACTCGGCGGCTCCCGGATTGATGGTCATAGGGCTCAAACTAGCCTCCTAGGATGCCAAGCGCAACGTGTTCGGGGGAGTTTGGGGCACGGCGCACCGGGGCAGCGCGGTCGACGTGACGAACGAGCGGTCCGGTGTACGGGAGGCCATCGAGATGAGGCGCCGATGAGCACGATGCACGCCGTGCGGGCCCACCGCCGCGGCGGCCCCGAGGAACTGGTGTACGAGGAGGCGCCGCGGCCCGAGCCGACGCCCGGCGAGGTGCTCGTGGCCGTGCACGCCGCGTCGATCACCCCCGGCGAGCTCACATGGGACGCCACCTGGACCGACCGCCGTACGCCGGGGGGCCGCGAGCGCACGCCGATCGTCCCCGCGCACGAGATGTCGGGAGTGGTCGCCGCGCTCGGCCCGGGAGTGACCGGGACCGCGGTGGGCGACGAGGTGTTCGGGCTCATCCCGTTCGTGCGCGACGGGGCCGCCGCCGAGTACGTCACCGTGCCGGCGGACGTCCTGGCCGCCAAGCCCGCGACCGTTGACCACGAGGCGGCCGCCGCCGTCGCGATGCCCGCGCTCACGGCCTGGCAGGCGCTGGTCCGCCACGCCGGTCTGCAGGCCGGGCAGCACGTGCTGGTCCACGGCGCGGCCGGCGGCGTCGGCTCGCTCGCCGTGCAGGTCGCCGCGGACCTGGGGGCGCGGGTCACCGCGACCGCCGGCGCGCGGGACCGGGGGTTCGTGACCGAGCTCGGCGCGCACGAGGTCGTCGACTACCGGGCCGAGCGCTTCGAGGACCGCGTCGCGGGCGTCGACGTGGTCCTCGACCTGGTGGGCGGCGAGACGCAGGAGCGTTCGTGGGCCGTGCTGCGGCCGGGGGGCGTGCTGGTGAGCGTCGCCGCCCCGCCGGATGCCGGGGAGGCCGCCGCGCACGGGGCCCGCGGGGTCTTCTTCATCGTCGAGCCGGACCGCGCCGAGCTCGAGACGCTCGCGCGGCTCGTCGAGACCGGCCGGCTCGCGCCGGTGGTGGACCGGGTCGTCCCGCTGGCCGGCACGCGCGCCGCCTACGAGGAGCTGCCGGTGGGGCACCGGCGCGGCAAGATCGTCATCGGCGTGGCCCGGCCGGCCGCCTGACGGCCGGCCGGGCGGCGCCGGTTACTTCGCGTTGAAGTACGACGCGTCGGGGTGGTGCACGATTATCGCGTCCGTCGCCTGTTCCGGCATGAGCTGGAACTCCTCCGACAGGGTCACGCCGATGCGGGACGGGTCGAGCAGGGCCACGGTCTTCGCGCGGTCCTCGAGGTCGGGGCAGGCCGGGTAGCCGAAGCTGTACCGGCAGCCGCGGAAGTCGGTGCGCAGCAGCCCGTCGAGGTCCTTCGGGTCCTCCTCGGACATCGGGCGGCCGTCGGGCAGGACCAGCTCCTCGCGCACGCGCTTGTGCCAGTACTCGGCCAGCGCCTCGGTCAGCTGCACCGACAGGCCGTGCACCTCGAGGTAGTCGCGGTAGGCGTTGCCCGCGAAGAGCTTCGCGGTGTAGTCCGCCACCGGCTGGCCCATGGTCACCAGCTGCAGGCCGATCACGTCCAGCGTGCCGGCGTCGCGCGGCTTGAAGAAGTCGGCGATGCACAGGCGGCGGTCGCGGCGCTGGCGCGGGAAGGAGAACCGGGCCCGCTCGCTGTTCGCGTTCTCGTCGAGCACGACCAGGTCGTTGCCCTCGGAGTAGCACGGGAAGTACCCGTAGACGACCGCGGCCTCGAGGACCCGGTCGGAGGCGAGGCGGTCCATCCAGTACCGCAGCCGGGGCCGGCCCTCGGTCTCCACGAGCTCCTCGTAGGAGGGGCCGGTGCCGCCGCGGGCGCCGCGCAGGCCCCACTGGCCCAGGAAGGTGGCGCGCTCGTCGAGCATGGACGCGTAGTCGGCGAGCGGGATGCCCTTGACGACACGGGTGCCGAAGAACGGTGCCACCGGCACCGGGGCCGAGTAGTCGATGTCGGACTTCACCGAGGTGTCGTCCAGGGCCGGCAGGTTGTCGCGGACCTCGATGGTGCGGGCGCGGCGCTCGCGGCGGGCGGCCAGGGCGGCCTCCCGCTCGGCGTCGACGACGGGGGCGCCGCCGCGCTTGGCGGTCATGACCCGGTCCATGAGGGAGAGGCCCTCGAAGGCGTCGCGGGCGTAGTGCACGTCGCCGTGGTAGATGGCGCTCAGGTCGTCCTCGACGTAGGCGCGGGTGAGCGCGGCCCCGCCCAGCAGCACCGGCCAGCGTTCGGCGACGCCGCGGGTGTTCATCTCCTGCAGGTTCTCCTTCATGATCACCGTGGACTTGACGAGGAGGCCCGACATGCCGATGGCGTCGGCCTGCTTCTCCTCGGCGGCCTCGATGATCGCGGAGATCGGCTGCTTGATGCCGATGTTGACGACCTCGTACCCGTTGTTGGACAGGATGATGTCGACGAGGTTCTTGCCGATGTCGTGCACGTCGCCCTTGACGGTGGCCAGCACGATGCGGCCCTTGCCGGCGTCGTCGTCGGCCTTCTCCATGTGCGGCTCGAGGTAGGCGACGGCCGTCTTCATCACCTCGGCCGACTGCAGCACGAACGGCAGCTGCATCTGCCCGGAGCCGAACAGCTCGCCGACGGTCTTCATGCCGTCGAGGAGCACGTCGTTGATGATCGCGAGCGCCGACATGCCCTGCAGGGCCTCGTCGAGGTCGGCCTCGAGGCCGTTGCGCTCGCCGTCGATGATGCGCCGCTTGAGCCGCTCGTGCAGGGGCAGCGCGGCGAGCTCCTCGGCGCGGGAGGCCTTGGCCGAGGCGACGTCGACGCCCTCGAACAGCTCGATGAAGCGCTGCAGCGGGTCGTAGCCCTCGCGCCGGCGGTCGTAGACGAGGTCGAGGGCGACCTCGCGCTGCTCGTCGGGGATGCGGCTCATCGGCAGGATCTTCGAGGCGTGCACGATGGCGCTGGTCAGCCCGGCCTCCTGGCACTCGTGCAGGAAGACCGAGTTGAGCACCTGGCGGGCGGCGGGGTTGATGCCGAAGGAGACGTTGGAGATGCCCAGGGTGAAGTTGATCCCCGGGTACAGCCGGGTGATCTGCCGGATCGCCTCGATCGTCTCGATGCCGTCGCGCCGGACCTCCTCCTGGCCCGTGGTGATCGGGAAGGTGAGGCAGTCCACGAGGATGTCCTGGACCCGCAGGCCCCACTTGGTGGTGAGGTCGTCGATGAGCCGGGCGGCGACGCGGACCTTCCACTCGGCGGTGCGGGCCTGGCCCTCCTCGTCGATGGTGAGCGCGACGACGGCCGCGCCGTGCTCCTTGACCAGCGGCATCATCCGCGCGTAGCGGGAGCCGGGGCCGTCGCCGTCCTCGAAGTTGACGGAGTTGACGATGCAGCGCCCGCCGAGCATCTCCAGGCCGGCCGCGATGACCTCGGGCTCGGTCGAGTCGAGCATGATCGGCAGGGTGGACGCGGTGGCGAAGCGGCCCGCGATCTCGCGCATGTCCTGGGCGCCGTCGCGGCCGACGTAGTCGACGTTGACGTCGAGCATGTGGGAGCCGTCGCGGGCCTGCTGGCGGGCGATCTCCACGCAGGTCTGGTAGTCGGCGGCGAGCATCGCCTCGCGGAACGCCTTGGAGCCGTTGGCGTTGGTCCGCTCGCCGACCATGAGGACGCTGGCCTCCTGGTGGAACGGCACGTGGTGGTAGATGCTCGCGATGCCCGCCTCGATCTGCGGCTCGCGGCCCACCGGGGCCTGGCGGCCGAGCTTGCGGGCGACGGCGCTGATGTGGGCCGGGGTCGTACCGCAGCAGCCGCCGACGAGCCCGGCCCCGTAGTCGAGCACGAAGCGCTGCAGCGCGTCGGCGAGCTCGTCCGGGGTCAGCGGGTAGTAGGCGCCGTCGGCGGTGAGCTGGGGCAGGCCGGCGTTGGGCATGACCGACACGGGAACCTTGGCGTGCTGCGCGAGGTACCGCAGATGCTCGCTCATCTCGGCCGGCCCGGTCGCGCAGTTGAGCCCGATCAGGTCGATGCCCAGCGGTTCCAGGGCGGTGAGCGCGGCGCCGATCTCGGAGCCCAGCAGCATGGTGCCGGTCGTCTCGACGGTGACGTGGCAGATGATCGGCACCGTGACGCCGGTGGCGGCGAAGGCCCGCTGGGCGCCGATGATCGCCGACTTCGTCTGCAGCAGGTCCTGGCAGGTCTCGATGATGAGCCCGTCGGCGCCGCCCTCGATGAGCCCGGCCGCGTTGTCGAAGTACGCGTCGCGCAGGGCGGCGAAGGGCGCGTGCCCGAGCGTGGGCAGCTTGGTGCCGGGGCCGATCGAGCCGAGCACGAACCGGGGCCGGTCGGGGGTGCTGTGCGCGTCGGCGGCCTCGCGGGCCAGCCGGGCGCCGGCCTGCGACAGCTCGCGGATGCGCGATTCGATGCCGTACTCGCCGAGGTTGGCCAGGTTCGCGCCGAACGTGTTCGTCTCGACGGCGTCGGAGCCGGCCGCGAAGTACTCCTCGTGAACCTGTCGCACCACGTCGGGGCGGGTCACGTTGAGCACCTCGTTGCAGCCTTCGTGGCCCTCGAAGTCCTCGAGGGTGAGATCGGCCGCCTGCAGCATGGTGCCCATCGCGCCGTCGGCGAGGAGCACCCGCTCAGCGAGGGTCTTCAGTAGGTCCGCCATACCCAAAGGCTATCGGGCTCCGGGGGCCGACTCCGCCCCGGGCGGACGCGATTCCTGCCACGTATCGGAATGCAACTCCCGCTGGCTGGGAACTTCCGTGGTCAGGGGGTCACTTCCAGCAGTACTTTTCGCGACCGGCGCTTCGGCCGGCGCCTCCCCGTGGGACACCCGCCAGAACACGGCGGCGGTGAAGACCAGGCCGGCGACCATGATCAGCAGCGGGGTGACCGAGCCGGTCGCCGGGTGCCATTCGCCCGCGAGGGGGTTGAACCAGCCGAGCCCGGCGCTGTTGGGCAGGCCGCGCTGCCAGCGCACCATCGCCCAGACGAGCAGCACGAAGTGGATCGGCAGCAGGAAGATGATCATCGTGCGGGTCAGGGTGCGGGACTGGGCCGCGTCGAACAGCCGCCGTTCGAGGGTCCACGCCGCGAGCAGCGGCAGGCCGGCCAGCAGCGGCAGCATGTACCGGCCGTTGATGATGAATCCGGTCATGTTGGCCTGGCTGACCTGCAGCATGCCGGGCAGCGCGACGCCACCGAGCAGGATGACGAGGTACCGCCACCGCGTCGTCCAGTCGCCGAAGACCCCGCCGAGGAAGACCAGCCCGCCGACGAGCAGCGCCCAGACGACGTAGAACGGCGCCCACATGAGCACGTCGAACCAGCCGGCCACGCCGATCATGCCCTCGATGTACACCCACCAGCTGTTCACGTAGATCGCGATGGCCTCGCCGGTCTTGTACTGGTACAGGCCGGGGGGTGGCGGGACGAGCTCGCCGGTCTTCATGCCCACGATCCAGGCCGCCGACAGCACCGCGGCCAGGATGACGCCGCCGACCCACAGCTTCACGCGCAGCAGCCGCCAGTACTCCCGCAGCCACTTCCACCGCACCGGCACCGCGAGGGCGAAGAACGCGAACGCGAACCAGGCCGGCCCGGCCGAGCGCAGCGTCAGCAGCAGCACCGAGCTGATCCCCAGCAGCGTGATCAACGATCGCTTGCGTACCAGGTCAGGCGGCTCCAGCAGCAGCGGTATGCCGGCCGCGAAGAACGCGATCCCGGCCGCGATCTCGACCGAGTTGGGGTTCACGCCGCCGGCCAGGTGCGCGAGCATCGGGGTGGCCACGCCGAGCAGCGTGGCCGCGGCCAGGCCGAACCGGCTCCAGCGCAGCAGCGACACGAACGCCGAGGCCAGCAGGGCCGCGCAGATCGCCGAGCTGATCAGCCGGGCGACGACCAGGCCGCCCCAGTTCGGCCACAGCCGCAGCGGCACGCCGACGGCGAAGTAGTAGAGCGGGTTGTACCGCCCGGCGCTGGTGCTGACCTCGCCGACCGGCCCGCCCTGCAACCCCTTGGAGCAGGCCGCCGACACCTGGGGCTTGAACCCGAAGCACACGGCGTGGGCGTCCATGCCGACGGGTACCCGCTGGTAGGCGCCCATCCCGTCCTTCTCGAACGCGTCCGGGACGGTCCTCGGCCGCGCGAAGATCTGCCCCGGGTCGAAGGAGGCGACCCCGGCCGCGCGGATGGTGTGCTGGACCTCGTCCGCCGGCCCGTCGAACGGTGCGGCGAAGCACCAGGCCCCGAAGACCAGGAAGAACGCCGAGAAGGCGAGCAGCCAGGGCCTGCGTCCGTTTCGCATTCCCGGATGCTATCGGGAGATCTTGGGCGCTCTGCTACTGGGCGTGACAATCACCCGGGCCCGGTAGCCCTCGGTATCCACTTTCGTCTGGGTCCTCCGGGCGCGGTCGACGGGCCATTGCGCGGGCATCCACGTAGGCTGGGTCTCGTGACCGAGTTCGACGGCCTGCCCGTGTTGCGCTCCCCTGTCGCGATTGCCGCGTTCGAAGGGTGGAACGACGCTGCCGACGCGTCGACCGCCGTCGTCGAGCATCTCGAACAGGAGTGGGGTGCGGAGACCATCGCCTCGCTCGACCCCGAGGACTTCTACGACTTCCAGGTGAACCGGCCGACGGTCGTGATGTCGGAGGGCGAGACCCGGCGCATCGAGTGGCCGACGACCCGCTTCTCGGTCGCGCGCCCGCCCGACGCCGAGCGCGACATCGTCCTGATCCGCGGCATCGAGCCGAGCATGCGCTGGCGCACCTTCTGCGAGGAGGTCCTCGAGGTCTGCCACTCCCTCGAGGTGAGCCGCGTGGTGCTGCTGGGGGCCCTGCTCGCCGACGTGCCGTACACCCGCCCGCTGCCGGTGAGCGGCACCGCCCCGGCCGGCGCCTCGACGGAGACGTCCGAGCGGCTGGGCCTCATCCCGACCCGCTACGAGGGCCCGACGGGCATCGTGGGCGTCCTGCACGACGCGTGCGTGCGCGCCGACCTCGAGGCCGTCTCCTTCTGGGTGCACGTGCCGCACTACGCGAACAACCCGCCCTGCCCGAAGGCGACCCTGGCCCTGCTGCACCGCGTCGAGGAGATCCTGGACCTGCCGGTGCCGACGGGCGACCTCGCCAAGGAGGCGGCGGAGTGGGAGGAGCGGCTCAAGCAGGCCGCCGAGCAGGACGCCGAACTCGCCGAGTACGTGCGGGAGCTGGAGGAGCGCTCGGGCGACGCGGGCCTGCAGCCCCTGTCGGGCGACGAGATCGCGCAGGAGTTCGAGAAGTACCTCCGCCGCCGCGGCGGCCAGGCGGGCCCCTCGGCCACCGGCGCCTGGTAGTCCGCTCCGGTCGTACATGTCCGAATTCTCGGTCGACATCACCCACAGCGCCGGCATCCAGGTCGGCGACCACAACACCCAGATCTTCAACGCGCCGGCGTTGCCGACCCTGGACCAGTGGTGGTCGCAGGTCTGGCTGCCCCTGACCGACCCGCCGCTGACCGAGGAGATCGTGCTCGCGGGCCGGCAGGACACCGCGGCGCAGCTGCGCGCCGTCCTCGACGACGGCCAGGCCCTGCACGCCGTGCAGGGTGATCTCAGCGCGCTCGAGCTCAAGGCGTTCATCGCCGCGGCGCTCGGACCGGGGCGGGACCGGGCGGTGTTCGTCCACGACGCCGCGGAGCTCGCCGCCGCGCCGGCCGGGCCGTCCCTGGTCGTCCTCGCCGCGGGCTCGAGGCCGCGCGAACTGCCGGTCGGCGGTCCGCGCCGGTTCCTGCTGTACGGCCGGGAGGTCGCCCGCCCGTCCGTCCAGGTACCGCGGGTGAACGGCGACGACGTCGCCGGCCTCCTGACCGCGGGCGGGCTGTCACCAGCCCGGGCGCGGGCCCTGGGAACGCTCGCGCGGCGGGGCCTCGAACAGCTTCGCCGCGCCCTGACCCGGTACCCCGGATATCCGGAGGCCGCCTGGGCCACCGAGCCGGACCGCGCCACCCGCCGCCTGGCCCTGCTCGGCGCGTTCATCGAGGCCGACCGTGACCTCGTCGCCGGCTTCACCGGCCTGACCCCGGCCGGGCTGCCGGACGCCGCCCATCGCCTGGCCGCCGACCCGGACACCCCGCTGCTCGGGCGCCTGCACGACCACTGGTACCTCAACGCCCCCGAAGACGCCTTCGTCCTGATCATGGGCGCGCTGCACGACGACGACCTCGCGGCGTTCGCCACGCTCGCCACCGGCGTGCTCGGCGGGACCGTCGCCGGCTCCGCGGCGCTGCGCCGCGGCGTCGCCGAGACCCTGGTCCTGATGGCCGTCCACGGCGGCGACATTCGCCACGGTCCCCGCCTCATCGCCGACGCCGCCCGCCTCATCGTGCGGGACCTGCTGGCCGGCGCCCCGGCCGGGCGCTGGGCCGCGCTCACGGACGTGATCCAGCTGCTGGCGGAGGCGGCGCCGGAGGAGTTCCTGACCGCGTTGTCCGGTTCGCCGGACTGGCATACCGGCATGTTCGCCGAGGACCGGACCTATCCGCCGGTCCTGTGGGCGCTGGAGATGCTGGCCGGCCCGGCCGGGTACTTCGGCCCGGCGGTCGAGATCCTGGCCCGGCTCGCCGCGGTCGACCCGGGCGGCCCGCTGTCGAACCGGCCGGCGAACTCCCTCGCCCGGATCTTCGACTGCCTGTTCCCGCAGACCGAGGCGGCCCGGCCCGTGCGGCTGCGGGAGCTGCGCCGGCTCCTGCGAGGCCAACCGGCGGTGACCCGGACGCTCCTGCTCGACCTCCTGCCGGACGGTCACGTGATCCGGACCGTCCATCCGCGGCCGCGGTTCCGCGCCTGGCCGGCCCCGGCCGTGGCGTCGGCGGACGAGGCCGGTCAGGGCCTGCGGGACGTCGCCGGCCTGGCCGTCGACGACGCGGGCACCGACCCCGCGCGCTGCCTGCGGCTCATTCCCCGGATGGCCGGGATGTCGCTGGAGGAGCGCACCGCGTTCGCCGGGGCACTGGCGAAGCTCGACCTTCCCGACGACCCGATGCGGCGCGAGCTCCACGAGGCCCTTCGCGACCTCGTCGCCCGCCACCGCGAGTTCGCGCACGCGGCCTGGGCGCTGCCCGCCGCGGAGGTCGACGCGCTGGCCGGCCGTGCCGCCGCGCTGCGGCCCGGCCGCGCCGCCGACCGGCATCGCTGGATGTTCGCCGACGACTGGCCGAACGGCGTCGCCGACCCCGGCGACCTGGCCCGGCGGCGGGCCGGCGCGGCCCGCGAGATCCTGGCCGAGGGCGGTCTCGACGCGGCGGCCGCGCTCGCCGACGACACGAACGCGGCCGCGGCGGTCGGGGCGGCCCTCCCGGCGCAGGACGACGAGCAGCAGCTCATGCTCTGGCTGGCCGGCGAGCGCCCCGAGCTCGCCGCCGGGTACTACGCCGCCCGGATGCGCGAGGAACCCGCGCGCCGCGACGACCTGCTCCTGCGCGCCGGCGACGCACCTCGGCGGGCGGCGATCCTGCTCGCGGCGGGCGATCCGCGCTGGGCCTGGAGCAAGCTGGCCGGCCTGGACTCCGGGACCGCCGATGCCTACTGGGCCGGGTTCTCGCCGTACGGCCTGGGCGGCGACTTCGACGGCGTCGCCGAGGCCGCCGCCGGGCTCAACGGCGCCGGCCGGTTCGACGCCGCGCTGAACCTGATCGCCGTGTACGCCCGCCGGTTCGACTCCCCGGACATCGCGGCCCAGGCGCTCATCGCGGCGGAGGGGTTCCGCACGGCCGGCGGCTGGGTGCGGCCGCACCTGCTGCAGGCGGTGGTCGACCTGCTCTGGCGGCATCGGGACGCGATCGGGCTGGCGCGCCTCACCGACGTCGAACTGGGCCTCGCCGACCGGCTCGGCTACGGGGCCTCGTTGCCGGCGACGTCGGCCCGGCTCGGGACGGACCCCGACTTCTTCGCCGGGCTGGTGGCCGCCCGATCGGACCCGGCCTACCGGGCGCTGCACGCCTGGGCCGGGTGCCCCGGCACCGCCGGCGACGGCACGGTGGACGTCGCCGTGCTGCGCGACTGGGTCGTGCGAGCCCGCGAGCTGCTCGCGGCGGCCGGGCTGGCGGCGCTGGGCGACGCCGAGATCGGCCGGGTGCTCGCGGTGGCACTGCCCTCGCCCCCCGACCCGGTCTGGGAGGTGCTGGAGGACGTCGGCCGCGACGACCTCGACCGCGCCGTCTGGCGCGGGCTGTTCAACAAGCGCGGCGTCACGAGCCGCGGCCTGACCGACGGCGGCGAGCAGGAGCGGGCGCTCGCCGAGGACTGCCGGGAGCTTGCGCGGCAGGCGGCGGACTACCCCCGGGCCCGCCGCCTCCTGCTGAACCTGGCCAGGACGTACGCCCGGGACGCTCGGCAGGAGGACGACGAGGCCGAGGTGTTCCGGCGCGGGATCTGAGCTCAGTCCTGCACGTAGGTGCTGAGGAAACGCCCCAGGCGGGTCACCGCGTCCTCGAGGTCCGCCACGCGCGGCAGGGTCACGATGCGGAAGTGGTCCGGGTGGTGCCAGTTGAACCCGGTGCCCTGCACGACAAGCACCTTCTCCGCCTTCAGGAAGTCCAGGGCGAAGCGCAGGTCGTCCTTGATCGGGTGCACCTGCGGGTCGATGCGCGGGAACATGTACAGCGCGCCGCGGGGCTTCACGCACGACACGCCCGGGATGTCGTTGAGCATCTTCCAGGCCACGTCGCGCTGCTCCAGCAGGCGTCCGCCCGGCAGGATCAGATCATTTATCGACTGGTACCCGCCCAGCGCCGTCTGCACCGCGTGCTGCGTCGGCACGTTCGGGCACAGGCGCATGTTGGCCAGTATGTCGAGGCCCTCGATGTAGCTCGTCGCGTGCGCCTTCGGGCCGGCCAGGACCATCCAGCCGGTGCGGAAGCCGGCCACGCGGTACGCCTTGGAAAGGCCGTTGAACGTGATCGTGAAGACGTCGGGCGCGACGGCCGCGGTCGAGGTGTGCTCGGCCCCGTCGAAGAGGATCTTGTCGTAGATCTCGTCGGAGAAGACGATCAGGTCGTGGCGCCGGGCGACCTCGGCGATGCGCTCCAGCATCTGCCGGCTGTACACCGCGCCGGTCGGGTTGTTCGGGTTGATGACCACGATCGCCTTGGTGCGCGGGGTCACCTTCGCCTCGATGTCCTCGACGTCGGGCATCCACTCGTTGGACTCGTCACACACGTAGTGCACGGGCTTGCCGCCGCACAGCGAGACCGACGCCGTCCACAGCGGGTAGTCGGGGGAGGGGATGAGCACCTCGTCGCCGTTGTCGAGCAGCGCCTGCAGCGACATGACGATGAGCTCGGAGACGCCGTTACCGAGGTACACGTCCTCGATGTCGACGCCGTACACCTCTTTCTGCTGGTAGTACTGCACCACGGCGCGCCGGGCCGACAGCAGCCCCTTCGAGTCGCCGTACCCGTGCGCGGCCGGCAGGTTCAGGATGACGTCCTGCAGGATCTCCTCCGGCGCCTCGAAGCCGAACGGCGCCGGGTTGCCGATGTTGAGCTTGAGGATGTGGTGGCCGTCGGCCTCCATGCGCTTGGCGGCGGCCATGACCGGTCCGCGGATGTCGTAACAGACGTTGGCCAGCTTCGCGGACTGAGTCACCTGCATGCAGGCACCCTACGGCCTGCGGTCGACGGCGACGGTAGCCAAATCTCAGGATGTGGCCCCGCGGAAGGTACCGTCGGGGCGTGCGATTTGTGATCATTGGTGCGGGCGCGGTCGGTGGGGTGGTCGCCGGGCGCCTCGCCGGTTCCGGCGCGGACGTGGTGCTCGTCGCGCGCGGCGCCCACCTCGAGGCGATCCGCCGCGACGGCCTGCTGCTGCGCGAGGCGGACGGCGACACGCGGCATCGGCTGCCCGCGTACGCGGCCCCGGCCGAGGTCGGCTGGCGCCCCGGCGACGTCGCCGTCCTCGCCGTCAAGAGCAACGACACCCAGGCCGTCCTGGAGCAGCTGCCGCGCGACGTGCCGGTGGTGTGCCTGCAGAACGGCGTCGCCAACGAGCGCGCCGCGCTACGGCTCTTCCCCGACGTGTACGGCATCTGCGTCATGCTGCCCTCCGCCCACCTCGAGCCGGGCGTGGTGGTGGCCCAGTGCGCGCCGGTTCCCGGCATCCTGGACATCGGCCGGGTACCCGGCGGAGTCGACGACACCGCCCGCGAGATCGCCGCCCACCTGGTCAAGGCCGGCTTCGTCGCCGAGGCGCGGCCCGACATCATGCGCCGCAAGTACACGAAGCTGCTCATGAACCTGGGCAACGCCGTCGAGGCCCTCTGCGGGCGGGTGGACGGCATCGACGAGGTCGCGGCGCTGCTGGGCGCCGAGGGCGAGACGGTCCTGCGGGCGGCGGGCATCGCCTACGCCACGGCGGAGGAGGACCGGGAGCGCCGAGGGGAGATCCTGCAGCTGGTACCGGTGGCCGGCCAGATGCGCGGCGGCGGCTCGACGTGGCAGAGCCTGGCGCGCGGGACCGGTGCGGTGGAGGCCGACTACCTCAACGGCGAGATCGTGCTGCTGGGGCGGCTGCACGGCGTACCGGCGCCGGCGAACGAAACGGCGCGCCGGCTGGTGGTGGACGCGGCCCGGTCCGGGACGGCCCCGGGCGCGCTGTCCCCGGCGCAGCTGCGGGCCGCCATCGACGACGTGCGGTAGTCCACCGCTTTCGGCTCAGACCGCCGGCGCGGGCGTCGGTGCGGCACCACGCTCGAAACGGGTTCCGGTCGGTTGCGGACCGCCCGATCACCCGGCGTGTCGTGAGTTTGCGCACGTAAGCGGGCGGCGAGCGGCAAGCGGCAACCCGCGGCGGGCAGGATCCGGAACCGTGGCGATGCAGGCGGTGCTCTTCGACATGGACGGAACGCTCGTCGACAGCGAGAAGATCTGGGAGGTGGGCCTCAACGAGCTCGCCGCCCACTACGGCCGTACCCTCTCCGTCCAGGCCCGGCGCGCCATGGTCGGCACCAACATGACCGACTCGATGCGCATCCTGCACGAGGACCTCGGCCTGCCCCTGACCCGCGCGGCCATGGACGTGAGCGTCGTATGGCTCGAGGAGCGGGTGAAGGAGCTGCTGCGCGCGGGGGTGCCGTGGCGGCCGGGGGCGAAGGAGCTGCTCGGGGCGCTCAAGGCGGCCGGCGTACCGCTGGCGCTGGTCACCGCCACCCACCGGCACCTGGTCGACGTCGCGCTGCTCACCATCGGCGCCGGGCACTTCGACGCCGTCGTGGCCGGGGACGAGGTGGACCGGACCAAGCCGCACCCGATGCCGTATCTGACCGCCGCGGCCATGGTCGGTGCCGAGGCGGCGAACTGTGTCGCGGTCGAGGACTCGCCCAACGGGATCGCGAGCGCGCGGGCGGCCGGGTGTGCGGTGCTGGCGGTGCCGTGCGAGGTCGCCCTCGACCCTGAGGGCGTCACGCTGATCGGCTCGCTGCTCGACGTGGACGTCGACTACCTGCGCAAGCTGGTCGCCTGAGGCGCGGGCCGAACGTGCTCGCCGGTGACGCGGCGGTGCAGGTGTTGAGGGGGTGCGGGTGGAGCGAAGCTCCCCCGCCGCGAGCGGCAGCGAGCCGGGAATACAGACGCCCGCGACCCCTCAAGGCCGCGGGCGTCCACCCCCGATGTACCGGTCAGTCGTGCGCGATGGCCTGCAGGACGTTCACCCGCGCGGCCCGGATCGACGGCAGCACCGCGGCCACGACGCCGACCAGGGCCGCCAGCACCAGGTACGTGCCCATCTGGGTCCACGGGAACGCCATGCGCGTGAAGCCGTCGTCCTTGAGCGCGTGCACCACCGCCGAGCCGAGCCCGATGCCCACGCCCAGGCCGAGCAGGGCGCCGAAGACCGAGATGACCACGGCCTCCACGGTGACCATGCGCATCGTCTGCGCCCGCCGCATGCCGATCGCGCGCAGCAGGCCCAGCTCGCGGGTCCGCTCCAGCACCGACAGCGCCAGGGTGTTGACGATGCCGAGGACCGCGATGAGGATCGCCAGTGCCAGCAGCACCTGGATCATGGTGAGGAGCTGGTCGAACTGGGCCGACTGCGCCGCCACGTACTCGGCGCGGTTGGCCACCGACACCTCCGGGTTGTCCTTGAGCAGGGTGTCGACCTGCCGCTGGACGTCGGCGACGGCGGTGCCGGGGGAGACCTTCAGGTACCCCCAGGACGGCTGCTGCACCCGGAAGTCCGGGATCAGGTCCTTCGAGACGATGATGCCGCCGGCGACGTTGCTCTTCGTGTAGATGCCGACGATCGTCACGTGGTGCACGTCGCCGTGGGTGAACTGCATGTCGACGCTCTGGCCGACCGTGTAACCGTGCTCCTTGGCGGTGTCCGGGTCGACGACCGCCTGGTCCTTGCCGGTGAACTGCAGCGCGCCCTGCTGCGGGGTCAGCTTGAACATGCCGGCCCACGCGGGGAGGTCCGGCACCGCCGAGACGCTGTGGCGCTCGGTGCCGACCTGCCCGTACTCCCAGTACTCCGACGCCGCGCTGGAGACCCCCGAGATGTGCGCCGCCGAGTCCATCACGGCCGGGTCGAAGGTCGCCGGGCCGTTCTGGTCGCCGTCGCCGGAGATGATCAGGTCCACGGTGACGTCCTTGGCGGCCTGCTGGGTCAGGCTCGACTTGGCCGAGGCGAGGATGACGTTGACGCCGGTGATGAGGGCCAGGCCGACCATGAGCGCGGCCGCGGTGATCGCCGTGCGGCGCGGGTTACGGCCCGAGTTGAGCCGGCCCAGCTTGCCCGGCACCGACCACGAGAACAGCCGGCCGAGCAGGCTGACGACCGGGCGGGCCAGCAGCGGGGTGAGCAGCGCGACGCCGATGAACGTCACGAGCACGCCGCCGAGGATCAGGAACAGGGTGGTGTTGCCGCTGCCGGTGCCGTTGAGGCCCAGGCCCAGCAGGGTGCCGCCGGCGGCGCCGACGACCGCGCCGCTGACCGTGAGCTTCGTCAGCGGCCGGTCGGGCGTGGCCACCTCCTGCAGCGCGGCGATCGGCGGGATGCGGCTGGCGCGCAGTGCCGGCAGTACCGCCGCCACGACCGTCACGACCAGACCGACCACGAAGGCGCTGATGACCGCGGCGGCGGGCACGCCGACGGAGGCCAGGGCGACGCCCGTGAGGTTGCCGAAGAGCCACGCCAGCAGTACCCCGACGCCGACGCCGGCGGCGAGCCCGAGCACGGAGGCGACCAGCCCGATCGCGACCGCCTCGGTGAGCACCGAGCCGAGCGTCTGGCCGCGGCTGCCGCCGAGGGCCCGCATGAGGGCCAGCTCCCGGGTGCGCTGGGCGACGATGATCGAGAACGTGTTGAGGATCAGGAACGTCCCGACGAACAGCGCCACGCCGGCGAAGCCGATGAGGATGTTGTTGAAGAAACCGAGGCCGGCCTTGAAGTCCTTGCTGGTGGCGGCCTGCATCTCCGCGTTGGTCTGGACCTTGTAGTCGGCCCCGGCCATCGCGGCGATCCGGTCCCGCAGCTGCGCGTGCGTGACGCCGGGCTCGGCCTTCACGTCGATGCTGCTGAAGGCGCCCGGCTGGCCGAGCATCAGCTCCTGGGCGACCGGCGTGGTGAACATGACCTCGAGCGCCCCGCCGATGGAGTCACGGTCGCCGCTGTACCCGAAGATGCCGACGAGCGTGAAGGTCTTCTTCGGCTGCAGGGTCAGCACCCCGACCTGGTCGCCGACCTTGATCCCGGCCGCCTTGGCCGTGGCCGCGTTGACCACGATCTCGTTGTCGGCGGCGGGTGCGTGGCCCTCGCGCAGCTTGAGCAGGTCCGTCTCGCCGGTCCAGTTCTCGCCGAGGCGCGGCGGGCCGAACGTGGTGACGACCTTGCCGTCCTTGCCGACGACCCGGGCCCCGTCGGCGCCGACCTGGGCTGTCACCGCGGCCACGCCGGGCACCGCCTTGACCTTGTCCGCGAAGGCGGCGGGGATGCCGGTGCTCTGCTGCTGCGGGCCGTCGAACCCGGCGTCGCCCAGCGGCGGCTTCTTGGTGACCTGCACGTCGATGCCGGCGTAGGCGGAGGCGAACAGGCTGTCGAACGAGCGGCCGAGGGTGTCGGTGAGCACGAACGCGCCCGACACGAACATGACCCCGAGCACGACCGCGAGCCCGGAGAGCACCAGCCGCAGCTTGCGCGACAGCAGGCTCTTGAGGGTGGCCTTCAGCATGGTGCTCAGACCACCTTGTCGAGGCGCTTGAGCCGGTCCAGGACGGCGTCGGCGGTCGGCGCGTGCAGCTCGTCGACGATGTGGCCGTCGGCGAGGAACACGACGCGGTCGGCGTAGGAGGCCGCGTTCGGGTCGTGGGTCACCATGACGATCGTCTGGCCGAAGTCGCGGACCGAGTTGCGCAGGAACGACAGCACCTCGGCGCCGGAGCGCGAGTCGAGGTTGCCGGTGGGCTCGTCGGCGAAGATGACCTCGGGCCGCGAGACCAGGGCCCGGGCGCAGGCGACGCGCTGCTGCTGGCCGCCGGAGAGCTGGCTCGGGCGGTGCGAGAGCCGGTCGCGCAGGCCGACCGTGTCAATGACGGTGTCGTACCAGGCCGGGTCGGCCTTGCGCCCGCCGATCGACAGCGGCAGGAGGATGTTCTCCTCGGCCGTGAGCGTCGGCAGCAGGTTGAACTGCTGGAAGATGAAGCCGACCTTGTTGCGGCGCAGGTTCGTCAGCCCCCGGTCCGACAGGTCGGTGATCTTCGTGTCGCCGACGTACACCTGCCCGCGCGTCACGGCGTCGAGGCCGGCGAGGCAGTGCATGAGCGTCGACTTGCCCGAGCCCGACGGGCCCATGATGGCCGTGAAGTGGCCCTTCTCCAGCTCCACCGACACGCCCGCGAGGGCGTTGACCTGCGCCTCGCCGGAGCCGTAGACCTTCCATACGTCGACCGCCCGCGCGGCCACCTCGGTGCGCGTCGCAACCGATGCAGTCATGATTCCCCCTGGTGAATGGTGTGCCTGAATCTTCTCGGCGATCGGGCCGGGAATCGTCCGCCGCGGGGTAGTAGCGGCCACCGATATTGCGCTGGGGGAGCAGCCCCGAGCCGGGACGGGGCGGTTGGGGGAGCATCCCTTAGGCGATGTCAGGGACAACCCCGAAACGGTACTCACAGCTTTCTCAGACGCGCAGAAAAAGGGCCGCGGCCACCCCGAGGTGACCGCGGCCCGACGTTCCGGAGCGCTATTCGTACGCGATCGCGCCGAGCACGTTCAGGCGCACCGCGCGCACCGACGGGATGAGGCCCGCGATGCCGCCGATGACGATCGAGGCGATGAAGTACACCACCATCAGCATCCACGGCAGCGTGACCGCTCCGAACCCGAGCACGTCCTTCAGCGCCGTCACGATCGCCGCGCCCAGCGCGGCCCCGACCGCCAGGCCCAGCACGGTGCCGAAGACGGTGATGACGATCGACTCGGTCGTCACCATCCGCCAGGTCTGGCCGCGCCGCAGCCCGACCGCCCGCAGCAGGCCGAGCTCCCGGGTGCGTTCGATCACCGACAGCAGCAGCGTGTTGATGACGCCGAGAATCGAGATCGCCAGCGCGATGAGCAGCAGCACCTGCACGATGACGAGGGCCACGTCGAACTGCTGCTGGTTGCTGCTGATGTACTCGTCCTTGGTGTACGCCTGGACCTTCGGGTTGTCCTTGACCACGGTGTTGGCCTCGTCCTTGACCGCGGTGACCGACGCGCCGTCCTTGACCGCGAGGAACGCCTGCCACGCCTGCGGGAAGGCGAAGCCCTCCTTCGCGTCGGCGTAGTCGACCACGATGCCGCCGCCGACGTTCGTCGGGCCGCTGATGCCGACGAGCGTGAGGGTCTTCTGCTGGCCCTTGCCGAACGTCACCGCGATGGTGCTGCCGAGCTTGAACTTGCGGGAGTCGGCGGTCTTGCGGTCCACCATGAACTCGCCGGGCCCGAGCCGGTCGATGCGCCCCTCGTCGGTCTTGAGCTTGAGCACGGTCGCGACCGCGGCCGGGTCCAGGTACGAGGTGACGAACTCCTGCTTGCCGTCGATCTGCACCGCGTCGGCGCTGAACGCGGCGACCGTGCGCACGTCCGGCAGCTGCTGGAGCCCCTTGAGCTGGTCGTCGGTGAGGACCGGCGGGATCTCGTTGGTCTGCTGGCCGAGCACGACGACGTCGGCGGCGAGGTCCTTGTCGAGAGTGTCGCCGAGCGCCGTGGACAGCGAGGTGAAGATGGTGCTGATCGCCGTCACGATCGCGATGCCGATCATGACCGCGCCGGCGGTGATCGCCGTGCGGCGCGGGTTGCGCGAGGAGTTGCGCCGCCCGAGCTTGCCCGGCACCGACCAGGACAGCGCCGAGCCCAGCGCGGCCACCAGCGGCCGGGAGATGATCGGGGTCAGCAGCGCGACGCCGATGAGCACGCCGAGCACGCCGCCGAAGACCAGCGCCAGGGTGGCGCCGCCGGCCCCGCTCAGGCCCCAGACCAGCGCCCCGGCGGCCAGCGCGGTGACGATCGCGCCGGAGATGGTGAGCCTGGTCAGCGGCCGGTCGGGGGTGGCCGACTCGCGCATCGCCGCGATCGGGGCGACCCGCGACGCCTTCACCGCCGGCATGAGGGCGGCGACCATCGTCACGCCGATGCCGATGACGAACGAGGCGATGACCGCCGAGATCGGGAAGCCGAGGCCGGCGACCTGGGCGCCGTCGGCGAGGCCGACGAACAGCTGGGCGCCGAGGGCCCCGAGGCCGAGCCCGACGAGGAAGCCGAACACGGAGCCGATGATGCCGATCAGGACGGCTTCCAGCAGTACCGAACGCAGGATCTGACCCCGCGCCGCGCCCATCGCCCGCAGTAGCGCCAGCTCCTGTGTGCGCTGGGCCACGATGATCGAGAACGTGTTGAGGATCAGGAACACACCGACGAGCAGCGCGATCGCGCCGAAGCCGAGCAGGACGTAGTTGAAGTACTTCAGGATGTCCTTGATGCCCTGGCTGGACTGCTCGGACAGCTCCTTGCCGGTCTGCACCTCGAACTGGCCGCCGAGGCTCGCCTTGACGGTGTCGCGCAGCTGCTCGTCGCTGACCCCGGACGCCGCCTTGACGTCGATGGCGTTGTACTGCCCGGGCGCCTGCAGCATCGCGGACTGGGCCTGGCGGGTGGTGAAGAAGACCGCGCTCTCGCCGGCCATCGAGTCACGCCCGCCGGCGTACTGCATCAGCCCCACGATCCGGTAGGTCGCGCGCTGCTGGTCGCGGGTGATCACGTCCATCGTGTCGCCGACCTTGACCTTCGCGGTCTTGGCCAGGCCGTTGTTGACGACGATCTCGTCGTCGGCCTGCGGCCCGCGGCCCTGGTACAGGTGGACCAGGTCGTCCTCGCCGCTCCAGCTCCCGCCGAACTGCTGGCCGGTCTGGTTGACCACGACCTTGCCGTTCTTGCCGATCGGGGTCGCGCCGTTGAGGAAGACCCCGCCGGTGGCCTTGGCCACCCCGGGCAGGGCCGCGACCTTGTCCACCGTCGCGGCGGCGATCGGCGTGGTCGGGTCGGTGGCCCCGCCGCCGCCCTGCTGGGCCGCGACCGCGGGCTTCGCCGAGACCTGCACGTCGGTGTACGTGAAGATGTTGGCGAACAGGTTGTCGAAGGTGCGCCCGAGCGTGTCGGTGAGCACGAGTGAACCGGACACGAACATGACCGACAGCACGACCGCGAGGGTCGACAGCGTCAGCCGCAGCTTGCGCGCCAGGAGGCTCTTCAGCGTCGCCTTGAGCATGGCGGTCAGGCCACCTCGTCCGCGAGCCGGCCGGCGGCGTTGTCGAGGCCCTTGAGCTTGTCGAGCACCGCGTCGGCGGTGGGGTCGCGCAGCTCGTCGACGATGCGGCCGTCGGCCAGGAAGATGACCCGGTCGGCGTACGAGGCCGCGTTCGGGTCGTGGGTCACCATCACGATCGTCTGCCCGAACTCCCGCACCGAGTTGCGCAGGAACGACAGCACCTCGGCGCCGGAGCGCGAGTCGAGGTTGCCGGTCGGCTCGTCGGCGAAGATGACCTCGGGCCGCGAGACCAGGGCCCGCGCGCACGCGACGCGCTGCTGCTGGCCGCCGGAGAGCTGGCTGGGCCGGTGCGAGAGCCGGTCGCCGAGGCCGACCGTCTTGATGACGGTGTCGTACCACGCCGGGTCGGCCCTGCGCCCCGCGATCGACAGCGGCAGGAGGATGTTCTCCTCCGCCGTGAGCGTCGGCAGCAGGTTGAACTGCTGGAAGATGAACCCGACCTTGGTGCGGCGCAGGTCGGTGAGGGCCTTGTCCGACATGCCGGTCAGCCGCGTGTCACCGATCAGGATGTCCCCGCGCGTGACCGAGTCCAGGCCCGCCAGCGTGTGCATCAGCGTCGACTTGCCCGACCCGGACGGGCCCATGATCGCGGTGTAGTGGCCGCGTTCGAGCTCGACGCTCACCCCGTGCAGCGCGATGACCTGAGCCTCGCCGCTGCCGTACACCTTCCACACGTCGACCGCGCGCGCGGCGATGCCGTTGCCGGTCGTGACGTTCGTGGTCACCCTCGGTTTCCCCTCGTGAGGTGGTGCCCCTACCTTGTCCACCTCACGCTAAGACCGCCGCGCACGAGATCCCTCGTTCCTGGGAACGACCTCAGGACCCGGGCCGGACCAGTCCCGTCTCGTACGCGAGGACGACGGCCTGCACCCGATCGCGTAGACCGAGCTTCGTCAGTACGTGCCCCACGTGCGTCTTGACGGTCGTCTCGCTCACGGAGAGTGCCCGCGCGATCTCCGCGTTGGACAGCCCCTTGGCCAGCTGCACGAGCACCTCCCGCTCCCGGTCGGTGAGCACCCGCAGGTCGTGGGGCGGCTCGGCGGCCGGGTCGGGCAGCGTGTCGGCGAACTTGTCGAGGAGCCGCTTGAGGATGCGCGGCGCCACCACGGCCTCGCCCGCGGCGACGGTCCGGATGGCGATCACGAGGTCGTCGGCGGGCACGTCCTTGGCGAGGAACCCGCTGGCCCCGGCCCGCAGCGCCCCGACGACGTACTCGTCGAGGTCGAACGTCGTCAGGATGAGCACCCGGACCGGCAGCTTGGCGTCGACGATCGTGCGGGTGGCCGCGACTCCGTCCATGCGGGGCATCCGGATGTCCATGAGCACCACGTCGGGCAACAGCCGCCGGGCCAGCTCGACGGCCTCGACCCCGTCGCCGGCCTCGGCCACGATGTCGAGGTCGGGCTCCCCGCCGAGCACCATCCGGAACCCGGTGCGCAGCAGCGGCTGGTCATCGGCGAGCAACAGCCGGATCGGACGCGCCTGAGTCAACTCGCCAACTGCCTCTCTGCGGGGACCTCGATCGGAATACGGGCATGCACACGATATCCGCCGCCCGGCCGGGGCCCGGTCCGCAGCGTCCCCCCGTACAACATCACGCGCTCCCGCATCCCCAGCAACCCGTGCCCGACGGCCGCCGTCCCGAGCTGCGGCCCCCGCCCGGTGTCGCAGATCTCCACGGTCACGTCGGCCGGCGTGAAGGCCAGCCGGACCTCGACGGTGGCGGCCCCGGCGTGCTTGAGCGCGTTGGTGAGCGCCTCCTGCACGATGCGGTACAGCGTGAGCGAGACCCCCGGGTCGAGCATGCCCGGCTCCCCGTCGACCCGCAGCGTGGCCGGCAGCCCTGCCTCCCGGATCTGCTCGACCAGCCCCTCGATCCCGGCCAGCCCCGGCTGCGGCGCGAGCTCGCCGGCCGGCTCGGCCTCGGTCCGCAGCACGCTGAGCAGCCGCCGCATCTCCCGCAGCGCCGTCCGCCCGGTCTCCTCGATCGTCGCGAGGGCCTCGTCGGCCGCGGCCGGGTCCCGCCCGAGCATCCGTCGCGACCCGGTGGCGAGCACCCCCATGACGCTGACGTGGTGCGCGACGACGTCGTGCAGCTCCCGCGCGATGCGCCGCCGCTCCTCGGCCACCGCCTTCTCGGTCAGCGCCCGCTGCGTGGTCTCGGCCGTCCGGGCCCGATCCTCGAGCGCGGCGATATAGGCGCGCCGCGTCGCCACGGTCCGCCCGACGGTGAAACAAATGAGCGCACTCATGGCGTTGAATACGAAGAAGATCTTGGTGTCCGGATAGAATGCGCTGGCCCCGGTGCGGCCGACAACCATCGCCAGCGTCATTCCGGGCACCCACATGGCGGCGGTGGCAAGAATCGCGGCCCGGATCGGCAGATAAGCGGCGGCGGTATAGGTGACGACAATGACACCGAGCCCGCCGTCGACGAGTTCGAGCTGCCCGGCGAACGGCACCAGAATGTGCAGCGACGTCCACCCGATGGCGACCCAGAGCGCCCGCCGCCGCAGCGCGACGGCGACCATCCCGATGCAGTCGTAGACGAGCTGAGCCGGAAGGTCGACGACCCCGAACGCCCGCCGCGCCAGCGACTCGAGCAGCGCACTGACGCTCATGAGCAGCAGCGCGAGCGCAACGTCCTGAGCGAGCGCGCTCCCGCGCCGCCCGAGCAACTCCCTGACCCTGCGCACGCTATCGACGGTATAGGCCCGCGAGCCAACCACGTTCATCGCCGCGCGCGACGGAGCCCTCCTCCGCAAGGATGAGACGGCATCATTCGCAGCGGCACCCCGGCAACCGCAAAGTCGGACCCGCCCGCCGCCGGCCACGCCCAACTCGGACCGGCGCGGGGGC
>NZ_JBEZDS010000023.1:93870-165915 GCF_040648435.1 Dactylosporangium sp. NPDC049140
GGCTGTGGGCCGATCGGTCGTCGCGCGGGCTCGGGTCGGACTGGCGCGGGGGCTGTGGGCCGATCGGTCGTCGCGCGGGCTCGGGTCGGACTGGCGCGGGGGCTGTGGGCCGATCGGTCGTCGCGCGGGCTCGGGTCGGACTGGCGCTGTGGGCTGGTCGGTCGCCGGGTTGGGCCGGGTCGGGTCGGACTGGGGCCGCGGGCGGTGGGCTGCGGGGTGGTCGGTCGCCGAGCCGGCCCGGACTGGTGCCGCGGGCGGTGGGCTGGTCGGTCGCCGGGTCGGGTTGGACTGGTGCTGCGGGCTGGTCGGTGGCCGCGCCGGGTCGGGCTGGGCGCTGCGGGCCGGTGAGGGCGCGCCGGCTCGGATGGGCGCCGCGGGTCAGCCCGCCGCCGCGCCGACCCGGCGGTCCGGGCGCCCGAATCGCCGATTTGCACCTGGCGCAGCGACGACCGCCGCCGCCGGGACGCGCACGAGACACAGCTGGCAGGGCGTTCTGGGCCGGCGGTGTCCGTCGCGCCGATCCGGACCTGGCACGGCGACGACCGCCGCCGGCGCGATGCGGACCGCGCAGAAGGCCAGGAGACCGAGCCGACGCTTCAGTCCCGCTCGACCCGCCGCCCCAGCTGACCTCGCTGACCTCTCCGTTCCGCTCGACCCGCCGCCCCAGCGACGCAGGTGACCTCTCAGTCCCGCTCGACCACCACCGCCCCCGAGTCCGAGGCGACCGCCGGAAACGCCGGCGGCGTCCCCCCGTAGGCCGGGCACAGCGCCTGATGCGCGCACCACCCGCACAGCCGCGACGGCTTGGCCCGGAAGTCCTGCGCCGCCGTCGCCGCCGAGATCGCCTCCCACAGCGCGAGCAGCGTCCGCTCGAAGCGCTCCAGGTCGTCGGCGTCCGGGGCGAAGTCGCACACCTCCTGGTCCCGCAGGTACATCAGCCGCAGGACCCGTGGCACGACGCCCCGGGTCCGCCACAGCACCAGGGCGTAGAACTTGAGCTGGAACATCGCGCGGGCCTCGAACGCCTCGCGGGGCGCCCCGCCCGTCTTGTAGTCGACGACCCGCACGTCGCCGGCCGGGGACACGTCGAGGCGGTCGATGATCCCGCGGATCACCAGGCGGCCGTCGACCTGCGCCTCCACGTAGGCCTCGCGGTCGGCCGGCTCCAGCCGGTTGGGGTCCTCGAGCGCGAAATACCCGCCGAGCAGCTCCCGGGCCTCGTGGAGGAACTCGTCCAGGGTGAGCGGCGACCCGGCGAAGATCGACGCCAGCTCCGGCTCCTCCTCGACCAGGCGCGCCCACTGCGGCGCCGTGAGCTCCGCCGCCCGGTCGGGGGTGCGCTCCCCGGCCGGGCTGTCGAAGAGCACCTCGAGCACGGCGTGGACGAGGGTGCCCCGGGCCTGGTCGGGGGTCGGGCGCTCCGGCAGGCGGTCGATGCTGCGGAAGCGGTACAGCAGGGGACACGTCTTGAAGTCGGCGGCGCGCGACGGCGACAGGGTTGGCAGGGCGGAGGTAACGGGCACCGTCATGTCCAAGAGGTTAAACGGGGGGTACGACAGAAAAGTCGCCGCGAACCGCCGAACCCGTAGCATCGGGGGCAATGGACGAACACCGCACGGCATCCGCGCCGGCGTCGCCGGCGGCCCGCCCGCAGCCCCGGGAGCGGGGCGCGGGGATCCCGCTGGGCCGGATCGCCGGCGTCCCGATCTCCCTGGCGCCCTCCTGGCTGCTGCTCGCCGCCCTGATCACGATCACGTACGGCCAGTACCTCTCGGCCCGCTCCGGCCGGCTCACCCTCACCGCGGGGCTCGCCGTCGGCTTCGGCTTCGTCGTGTGCCTGCTCGTCTCGGTGCTGCTGCACGAGCTCGGCCACGCCGTCACCAGCCGGCACAGCGGCATCGGTGTGCGGGGGATCACCCTGGAGATGCTCGGCGGCTACACCGAGATGGAGCGCGAGGCCCCGCGCCCTGGCATCGAGCTGTACGTCTCGCTGTCCGGGCCGGCCGTCTCCCTCGTTCTCGGCCTGCTCGCCGCGGCCGCGGCCGCCGTCCTGCCGCCTGGCGGCATCCCGGAGACGTTCGCGTTCCAGCTGGCCCTGTCCAACATCGTCGTCGCGGTCTTCAACGCCCTGCCAGGGCTGCCGCTGGACGGCGGACGGGCCCTGCAGGCGCTGGTCTGGAAGCTGACCGGCGACCCGAACACGGGCCGGATCGTGGCCGGCTGGGTCGGGCGGCTGCTCGCCGTGGCGACCGCCGCCGTGGCCGTGCTCCTGCTGTTCTCGCCCCTGGTCAAGGGGTACTTCGGCGTCCTGTTCACCCTCCTGGTCGCGCTCACCATGTGGGTCGGGGCCGGTCAGGCGATACGGCACGCGAAGGTGGTGGGCCGCCTGCCCCCGTTCAGCGCCCGCGAGCTGGCCCGGCCCCTGGTGGCCCTGAGGGCGCACACCCCGCTGTCGGAGGCGGACCGGATCGCGGCCCTCGGCGACGACGGCCGGCCGGTGGTCGCGGTCGTCGAGTCCAGCGGCAGCCTGCTGGGCTTCGTGCACGGCGCCTCGGCGCGGGCGGTGCCGGCCGAGCGGCGGCCCTGGGTGCCGCTCGGTGACGTCACCCGGCGTATCGACCGCGAGCACGTGCTCCCCGGCGATCTGCGCGGCGCCGACCTGCTCGCGGCGATCAGGGACGACCCGGGCGGCGACTACCTGGTGGTCACCGGGGAGGATGTGCACGGCGTCCTGCGCGGCGCCGAGCTCGTCTCCCTCGTGGCCGCAGATCGGCGGCCACGCCGGCCGACCTCCCGGAGGAACAGCACGTGACCGTGGAAAGCCCCGCCCAGACCCCGTCCGCCGTCCGTAGGGGCGCCTTCGTCCCCGGCGACCGGGTCCAGCTCACCGACCCCAAGGGCCGGATGCACACGATCGTGCTGGAGCCGGGCAAGGAGTTCCACACCCACCGCGGGCGACTCGCCCACGACGAGCTCATCGGCGCGCCCGACGGCAGCGTGGTGAGCTCCACCGGCGGCACCGCCTACCTCGCCCTGCGCCCGCTGCTGAGCGACTACGTGCTGTCCATGCCCCGGGGCGCCCAGGTGATCTACCCCAAGGACGCCGCCCAGATCGTGGCCATGGGCGACGTCTTCCCGGGCGCCCGCGTGCTCGAGGCCGGGGCCGGCTCCGGCGCGCTGACCTGCTCACTCCTGCGGGCCGTGGGGCCCGGGGGCAGCGTGACGTCGTACGAGATGCGCGAGGACTTCGCCGCGATCGCCCGGCGCAACGTCGAGGCGTTCCTCGGCCCGCAGCCCGGGTGGACCCTGCGGGTCGGCGACGTGGCCGGCTGCGAAGACGACGGGTTTGATCGGATAATCCTGGACATGCTCACTCCGTGGGAGATCCTGCCGCTCGTGTCGCGGGCGCTGATCCCCGGCGGGGTGTTCATCGGCTATGTGGCAACTACACCCCAATTGTCGGAGTTGGTGGAGGCCTTGCGCGAGGATGGCGGGTACACCGAGCCTCGTGCATGGGAGAGTCTGGTGCGTGACTGGCACGCGGAGGGCCTGGCCGTGCGGCCCGACCACCGCATGATCGCGCACACGGCGTTCCTGGTCAGCGCCCGCAAGCTCGCGCCGGGCGTCACCGCGCCGCCGCGCCGGCGCAAACCGAGCAAGGGGGCCGAGGCGTACGCGGCACGGCGGCTGGCGGCCGCCGCGGCCGCACGGGCAGACGAGGAGGCCGAGGGGCATGAGCCGACCGAGCTTCAGTGACCTACCCGCGGTCTTTCCCGACTGGTCGCCGTACCCGGACCTCGAGTCGGCGGCCCGGGCATACCTGCGCGATCCGGACATCGCGCTCGACGCCATGGCCGGCGTCCTGCGCGGCCAGAGCGTGCTGGGCTTCACCCTGGAGCGATTCGTCAACGACGTGAACGGGGTCTGGCAGGAGGTCGTCGTCTGCGACGGCAACCGGCTGATCCTCTGGCACGGCGAGGACATCCCGCCGGAGGAGGCGCCGCCGGGCTCGATGACCTCGTCGCTGCGGGTGGTGGCCCTCTCCGCGGTGACCGAGGTCGGCTGTCGCCGGCGCATCAGCCGCAACCCGAACGGCACCCACCGGGTCGACAGCGTCGACGTGTACCTGCTGCTCACGTCCCTCGACGAGGCCAACGTGGCGGCCGAGGATGCGGGCTCGGTGATCCGTCACGACGCGCTGCGCTTCGGCAAGACCCTCGACGACGGCGGCGCGGGCCAGATCGCCCGGCTGGAGGAGTTCGCGCGGCTGGTGAGCTCCCTGGTCGGCAAACCTATGCTGTAAGAAATTTCATTCAGCTTCACTCACGCATGGCCGGCCGGGGAGAAACGCCCCGGGTCAGTCCTCCGCGTTGGGGCCCGCCACGGGCGCGTCGTCGGCCTCGCGGTGCACGTGGATGCAGTCGCCGGGGCACTCCTTGGCCGCGTCGATGACCTCGAGCCGCAGGTGGGAGGGCACGCCGACCCGGCTGCCGGGCGCCAGCTGCAGCTCGCCGTCGTCGCCCTTCACGTAGGCCAGGCCGTCCACGTCGAACTCGAAGACCTCCGGGGCGTACTGCACGCACAGCCCGTCGCCGGTGCACAGGTCCTGGTCGACCCACACCTGCAGGCTGTCCTGGGAAGTCTCCACGCTCACCAGCATGACGCTACCCGACACCGCCGGGGCGGTGCACAGGACCGTGACACACGCCGCAGCGGGCCGGAAAAGGGCGTGCATAGGGCCCTTCGAGCATCCCGGATTTGTAAACACCCTGTGGCGCACGTGTTCGAGGGGGCCTGAACCGCCGATCAGCAGTTAGTGTTAGAGCACAACGTTCAAAGCCCCCGGGGAGGTGGGACGTGGCACGCAGCGACGACGCGGAGACGCGCGCCGCACGATGGGAGAAGGACGCCCACGATCTCTCCACGCAGGTCGCGTTTCTTCAGGAGGAACTCGCCCTGGTGCGGCGCAAGCTGACGGAGACGCCTCGACACGTGCGACAGCTCGAGGAGAGGCTCGCCGCGGCGCAGGCGCAGATTGCTCGGCTGACCGAAAACAACGAGCGGCTCGTAGCCACCCTCAAGGAGGCCCGAGCCCAGATCGTGACGCTGAAGGAGGAGGTCGACCGCCTGGCACAGCCGCCGAGCGGATATGGCGTCTTCCTCGCCCGCCACGACGACGGCACCGTCGACGTGTTCACCGGCGGGCGCAAGCTGCGCGTGGCAGTCTCCCCGGCGATCGAGACCGAGGAGCTGCGCCGAGGCCAGGAGGTCCTGCTCAACGACGCCCTGAACATCGTCGACGCGCTCGGCTACGAGCGGGTCGGTGAGGTCGTCATGTTGAAGGAGGTCCTCGAGGGTGGTGACCGGGCTCTCGTCGTCTCGCACGCCGACGAGGAACGGATCGTCCACCTGGCGCACACCATCGCCGACGCGCCGCTGCGCGCCGGCGACTCGCTCATGATCGAGCCGCGGTCGGCGTACGCCTACGAGCGGATTCCCAAGAGCGAGGTCGAGGAGCTCGTCCTGGAGGAGGTGCCCGACGTCGACTACCACGACATCGGCGGACTGTCCTCGCAGATCGAGATGATCCGCGACGCGGTGGAGCTGCCCTTCCTGCACGCCGAGTTGTTCCGGGAGCACAAGCTGCGCCCGCCGAAGGGCGTGCTGCTCTATGGCCCGCCCGGCTGCGGCAAGACCCTCATCGCCAAGGCGGTGGCCAACTCGCTGGCGAAGAAGATCGCCGAGCGGCGCGGCGAGGAGCGGCAGACCAGCTACTTCCTCAACATCAAGGGTCCCGAGCTGCTCAACAAGTACGTCGGCGAGACCGAGCGGCACATCCGGCTGATCTTCCAGCGCGCTCGGGAGAAGGCCGGCGAGGGTACGCCCGTCATCGTGTTCTTCGACGAGATGGACTCCGTGTTCCGCACCCGCGGCTCCGGCGTCTCCTCCGACGTGGAGAACACGATCGTCCCCCAGCTGCTCAGCGAGATCGACGGCGTGGAGGGCCTGGAGAACGTCATCGTCATCGGCGCGTCCAACCGGGAAGACATGATCGACCCGGCGATCCTGCGCCCCGGCCGGCTCGACGTGAAGATCAAGATCGAGCGACCGGACGCCGAGGCGGCCAAGGACATCTTCTCGAAGTACATCCTGACCGACGTGCCCCTGCACAAGGACGACGTCACCGAGCACGGCGACTCGAAGGACGCGACGGTCGCGGCCATGATCGACGCGGTCGTGCTGCGGATGTACTCCGAGACCGAGGAGAACCGCTTCCTCGAGGTGACCTACGCCAACGGCGACAAGGAGGTCCTGTACTTCAAGGACTTCAACTCGGGCGCGATGATCCAGAACATCGTCGACCGGGCCAAGAAGATGGCGATCAAGGACTTCCTCTCCAACGGGTCCAAGGGCGTACGCCTGCAGCACCTGCTGGACTCGTGTGTCGACGAGTTCCGGGAGAACGAGGACCTGCCCAACACCACCAACCCCGACGACTGGGCCCGCATCTCCGGCAAGAAGGGCGAGCGGATCGTGTACATCCGCACGCTCGTCTCCGGCGGTAAGGGCGCCGAGGCCGGCCGCTCGATCGAGACGGCCACCAACACCGGCCAATACCTGTAGTTCACGATGTGCCGATGAGCGGGCGGTGACCTTTTGGTCACCGCCCGCTTAAGCTTGCAGGCAAGCTGGCCCGTCCGAGTGGGCCGGACGGCCGACGATACGACTAGGGTTGTCTCATGAGTGTGCGGCGCGTGATGGGCACCGAGGTCGAGTACGGCGTGTCCGTGCCCGGCCAGCCGGGTGCGAACCCCATGGTCACGTCCTCCCAGGTGGTCAACGCCTACGGGGCGCGGCCCGAGCTCACCAAGGGCGGACGCGCCCGCTGGGACTACGAGGAGGAGTCGCCGCTGCGCGACGCCCGGGGGTTCACCTACTCAGGTGCCCTCTACGATCCGGCGGAGGCGCTGGCCGACGAGGACCTCGGCCTGGCCAACGTGATACTGACCAACGGCGCCCGGCTCTACGTCGACCACGCCCACCCCGAATACTCCACGCCCGAGGTGACCAACCCCCGCGACATCGTGCTGTGGGACAAGGCCGGCGAGCGGGTGATGGCCGAGGCCGCCCGGCGCGCCGCCACCATCCCCGGCACGCTGCCGATCCACCTCTACAAGAACAACACCGACAACAAGGGCGCCAGCTACGGCGCGCACGAGAACTACCTCATGCGCCGGCAGACCCCCTTCGCCGACATCGTCATGCACCTCACCCCGTTCTTCGTCACGCGGCAGATCGTCTGCGGCGCGGGGCGGGTCGGCATCGGGCAGGACGGCACCGGCCCGGGCTTCCAGATCTCCCAGCGCGCCGACTTCTTCGAGGTCGAGGTCGGGCTGGAGACGACGCTGAAGCGGCCCATCATCAACACGCGCGACGAGCCGCACGCCGATGCGGACAAGTACCGCCGGCTCCACGTGATCATCGGCGACGCGAACCTGTCGGAGATCTCGACGTACCTCAAGGTCGGCACCACGTCGCTCATCCTCGCGATGATCGAGGACAAGGTGCTCTCGGGCGACCTGGGCATCGCCGACCCGGTCACCGAGCTGCGGTCGGTCAGCCACGACCCGTCGCTCAAGCACCTCATCCGTATGCGTGACGGCCGCCGCCTCACCGCCCTGGACATCCAGTGGGCGTTCTACGAGCGGGCCCGGGCCTTCGTCGAGGGCCGTGAGGGCGACGACGCCGACGAGATCACCCTCGACGTGCTCAACCGCTGGGAGGACGCGCTCGACAAGCTCGGCCGCGACCCGATGCTGTGCGCCGGCGAGCTCGACTGGGTCGCCAAGCTGCGCCTGCTGGAGGGGTACCGCGAGCGCGAGTCGCTGGGCTGGAGCTCGCACAAGCTGCAGCTCGTCGACCTGCAGTACTCCGACGTGCGCCCCGAGAAGGGCCTCTACCAGCGCCTGGTCGCCCGTGGCTCGATGGCGACGCTGTTCACCGAGGAAGAGGTCCAGCGCGCGATCGTCGAGCCGCCGGACGACACCCGCGCCTACTTCCGCGGGCGCTGCCTGGCCAAGTACCCAGCCGAGGTGGTGGCCGCCAGCTGGGACTCCGTCATCTTCGACGTGGGCCGCGAGTCCCTCGTCCGGGTGCCGATGATGGAGCCCGAGCGGGGGACGAAGAAACATGTCGGCGCGCTGTTCGACAAATGCCCGAGCGCGAAGGATCTGCTCGAAGCGATCACTTCCGGGTAAGTTCGAAGCAGCGGTTCTATGGTGGTCCCCCCGAGGAGGATGAGGCATGGCTACGAGGGATACGGGTGGGCAGTCCCAGTCCGGTAAGTCCCGGCGCGACGAGGAAGAGGATGTCGCTGCGCCCGAGGTCAACCCGGAGACGGCCGAACGGGTCGAGCAGATCGGCGAGGACGTCGATGACCTCCTTGACGAGATCGACTCCGTGCTCGAGGAGAACGCCGAAGAGTTCGTCCGCGGATACGTGCAGAAGGGCGGCGAGTAGCCGCACCACGACGCCGCCCGTCCGGGTCACGCCGGGCGGGCGGCGCCTGTTCGCCCACAGCGTTGTGGCGCGCCGCTCAACGGCGCGGCCGCGGCGTATTGTTGGCGCACCACAGTCGATCACCACGCAACCAAGGAGGGGCTCCGTTGCCGTCGGGTCTTGACCACTCAGGGCGCCCGCCCGCCGCGTTCCACGCTGCCGGGACCTCGTCCTTCACTGAGTTCCTGTCGAGCGTGGCACCGGAGATGCTCCCGGGCCGGCGGCCGCTGCCGCCGGGGATGGCGGCCGACGTGAGCGCCCACGCCACGACAATCGTCGCCATCACCTGCTCCGACGGCGTGCTCATGGGCGGCGACCGGCGCGCGACGATGGGCAACCTCATCGCGCAGCGCGACATCGAGAAGGTGTTCGCGGCCGACGCCTACTCGCTCGTCGGCATGGCCGGCACCGCGGGCTTCGGCCTGGAGATGATCCGGCTGTTCCAGGTGGAGCTCGAGCACTACGAGAAGATCGAGAGCAGCATGCTCTCCCTCGAGGGCAAGGCCAACCGCCTGGCCAGCATGGTGCGCAACAACCTCGGCGCGGCGATGCAGGGCCTGGCCGTGGTGCCGCTCTTCGCCGGCTTCGACACCGACGCCAAGACCATCGACAAGGCCGGGCGGATCTTCAGCTTCGACGTCGCCGGCGGGGTGTACGAGGAGCGCGGGTACGACTCGATCGGCTCCGGCTCGCTGTTCGCCAAGTCGTCGCTGAAGAAGCGCTTCCGGCCCGGCGTGACCACCGACGAGGCCGTGAAGCTCGCCGTCGAGGCGCTTTACGACGCCGCCGACGACGACACCGCCACCGGCGGCCCCGACCTGCTGCGCAACATCTTCCCGGTGATCATGACCGCGACGGTCGAGGGCACGCGGCGGCTCAGCGACGACGAGACCCGCGCGGTCGCCGAGCAGATCATCGCCGAGCGGCGCGACAACCCCGGCATCTGAACCCAGCCCCAGCAGCCCGCCCCACCACCAGCGAAGGAGAACCCGCCACCGTGGCCATGCAGTTCTACGCCTCGCCCGAGCAGATCATGCGGGACCGCTCGGAGTACGCCCGCAAGGGCATCGCTCGTGGCCGCAGCGTCATGGTGCTCAGCTACGAGGGCGGCGTGCTGTTCGTGGCCGAGAACCTCTCCACCGCGCTGCACAAGGTCAGTGAGATCTACGACCGCATCGGCTTCGCCGCCGTCGGGCGCTACCCGGAGTTCGAGGCCCTGCGCTCCGCCGGGGTGCGCCTGGCGGACCTGCACGGGTACTCCTACGCCCGCGGCGACGTGACCGGCCGGCAGATCGCCAACTTCTATGCGCGCAACCTCGGGGCGATCTTCACCCAGGAGCAGAAGCCGTACGAGGTGGAGATCTGCGTCGCCGAGGCGGGCCTCACCGCGGAGGACGACGAGCTCTACCGGATCACCTACGACGGCTCCGTCCAGGACGAGCAGGGCATGGTGACCATGGGCGGACAGTCCGACGCCATCGCCACCGCCGTGAAAAGCCGCCTGCGGCCCGACCAGACGCTCGCTGAGGCCCTGAAGCTCGCGGTGGATGGTCTGGGCAGTGTCGGCGGCGAGGGCGGCCAGCCGCGCAAGATGGCGGCCCACCAGCTCGAGGTCGCGGTCCTCGACCGCAACCGCCCGGGCCGTACGTTCCGCCGGCTCACCGGCCTCGCCCTGACCGCCATCCTCGAGGACACCTCGGCCGCGGGCGCCCAGGACGTCGAGGAGGGCCTGGAGGACAAGCCGCAGCCGCCGGCCTCGCCGAGCACGCCGGCCGACAACGCCTCCGGCGGCACCGAGGCCCCGGCCGAGGGCAGCAAGCCCGAGGAGAGCAAGTCCGAGGAGAGCAAGTCCGAGGACGAGTAGCGCCTTGATGGTGGGGTCCGGCCGGACCCCACCATCATCGCCAGGCGAAGGCGTCAGGCCCGGATGATCGCCAGGAGCAGCACGATGAACGCCCGCCCGAGGTAGATCGTCGCCTTGACGGGGGAGTTGCTCGGCGTCCCGGCCATCCGCGGGCGCATCGCGACCGGGATCTGCGTGATCCGGAAGCCGTTGCGCGCCAGCCGGACCAGCACCTCGATCGTGTCGCCGAGGTACTCGGCCGGGTACCAGTGCGCGAAGAACTCGATCGTGCGCCGGTTGCACGCGCGGTGCCCCGACGTCGTGTCGGTCAGTCGCGTTCGCGACAGCCGCGACAGTACCGCCGAAAGCATTTTCATCGCCCACTGGCGCGGACCCTTGACGCTGTAGCCGCCCTCGCCCGCGAACCGGGCCCCGATCACCAGGTCGTGATCGTCGAGCGCGTCGACAAGCTTCGGGATGTACCGCGGGTCGTGCTGCCCGTCCGCGTCGACCTGGATCGCCACGTCGTAGCCGTGGTCGCGGGCGTAGCGGTACCCGGTGCGCATCGCCCCGCCGACGCCCAGGTTGAACGGCAGCTTCGCCACGATCGCCCCGGCGTCGGCGGCCTTGATCGCGGTGTCGTCGGTGGAGCCGTCGTCGACCACGATGATGTCGACCGACGGCAGTTCGCCGTGTACCTCCCGGACCACCTCGGCGATCGACCCCGACTCGTTCCACGCCGGGATGATGATCAGGACCTTCTTACCGTTGATCATCGCGGGCCGCCTCGATCGCCTCGTGCGGGATCTCGTCCTGCGGCTTCGGGCGCCCCAGCTCGCTGCGCAGCAGCGCGAGGTCCTCGGCCAGTGTCCGGGTCTCCTCCTCCAACCGGCTGACCTCCCAGCTCAGGTGCACCGTGACCAGCAGCAGGAAGACGATGCCGAGGAACAGCACCAGGCTCACGCCGGAGGCGATGCCCAGCAGCTTCGCCGTGCGGTCGGTGATGAACGGGAAGAACGCCAGCGGCAGCATGACGATGCTGACGGCCAGCCAGAGGATTGCGTACTTCTCCTGCAGCTGCCGCCGCCGCAGCAGCTCGACCATGAAGGCGAGCACCGCCAGCGCGGTCAGACCGGTGACGATCGTGAGCTTCACCGGGCACCTCCGGACACCATGTCATGCAGCATGGCACGCCAGTCGCGCATCGGGGCCAGCCCGGCCCCGGCCCAGCGCTCATGGCCGAGCACGCTGAACGCGGGCCGCCGCGCCGGGCGCACGTACGCGGCGCTGGTGGTGCGGCGCACCCGGGCCGGGTCGTGCCCGGACTCGGCGAACACCGCCTCGGCGAGCCCGTGCCAGGAGACGCGGCCGGAGGCGGTGCCGTGGTATACCCCGGCGGGCGCCCCCGACTCCGCCAGCGCCACCAGGCGCTCGGCCAGGTCGCGCGACCACGTCGGCTGCCCGACCTGGTCGTCGACGACCTCGACGAAGTCGCGCTCCCGGGCCAGCTGCAGCATCGTGCGCACGAAGCTGCGGCCGTGCTCGCCGTAGAGCCAGGCGGTCCGCACGACGTACCCGGTCCCGGGCAGCGCGTCGAGCACGGCCCGCTCGCCGACGAGCTTGCTGCGGCCGTAGGCGTTGATCGGCGCCGTCGGGGCGTCCTCGGCGTAGGGCTCGGCGGCGTCGCCGGGGAACACGTAGTCGGTGGAGACGTGCACGAGCCGGGCCCCGGCCGCGGCGCACCCGGCGGCCAGGACGGCCACGCCGGTGCCGTTGACCGCTGTCGCGCCGGCCTCGTCGGCCTCGGCGCCGTCGACGTCGGTCCAGGCCGCGGCGTTGAGGACCACGTCGTGGCCCTCGACCACGGACCGGACCTGCGCCGCGTCCGTGATGTCCAGCTCCGCCCGGGTTGCGGCGGTCACCTCCCGGCCGTCGAGCACGGCCAGCAGGTCGCGGCCCAGCATCCCGCCGGCGCCGGTAACCAGGAAGCGGGTCATGAGCCCAGCGCCGCTTGCGCCTTGAGCGGCTCCCACCACGCGCGGTTGCCCTGGTACCAGGCGACCGTCTCGGCGATGCCCTGCTCGAACGTGACCTGCGGGGTGTACCCGAGCTCGTTGCTGATCTTGTCGATCGACAGCGAGTACCGCCGATCATGGCCCTTGCGGTCCTCGACGTAGCGCACCGACGAGTCCCAGTCCCGCCCGGTGGCGCCGAGCAGGACCTCGGTCAGCTCCCGGTTGGTCAGCTCGCGGCCGCCGCCGATGTTGTAGACCTCGCCGGCCCGGCCCTTCTCCAGCGCGAGCTGGATGCCGGCGCAGTGGTCGGAGACGTGCAGCCAGTCGCGGATGTTGCCGCCGTCGCCGTAGAGGGGGACGGTCCCGCCGTCGATGAGGTTGGTGACGAAGAGCGGAATCACCTTTTCGGGGAACTGGTAGTGGCCGTAGTTGTTCGAGCAGCGGGTCACCACCACCTCCATCCCGTGGGTGCGGTGGTAGGCCAGGGCGAGCAGGTCCGAGCCGGCCTTCGAGGCCGAGTACGGCGAGTTCGGGGCCAGTGGCCACTCCTCGGTCCAGGAGCCCTCCTGGATCGAGCCGTACACCTCGTCGGTGGACACGTGCAGGAAGCGCCCGACCCCGGCCGCCCGGGCCGCGTCGAGCAGCACCTGGGTGCCCAGCACGTTGGTGGTCACGAACGGGCCGGCGCCGAGGATCGAGCGGTCGACGTGGGACTCCGCGGCGAAGTGCACGACGGCGTCGTGGCCGGGCATGAGCCCGGTGACGAGCTCGGTGTCGCAGATGTCGCCCTCCACGAACGTGAGCGCGGAGTCGTGCTGAACCGGGGCGAGGTTCGCCCGGTTACCCGAATAGGTGAGCTTGTCGAGGACGGTCACGGCCGCGCCCGCGTACGCGGGGTAACCGCCGCTGAGCAGGGTGCGCACGTAATGGGAGCCGATGAAACCGGCTCCGCCGGTGACGAGGATTCTCACGGGTTCGAGAGTCTAGTGGACCCGCGCTGGTTCCCCGGTTGACCCTGGGCGCGTCCGGGTCGACCCCGGTGTTGCCCGTCCCGTACGGTGACCGGGTGCGCGGCATCATCCTCGCCGGTGGGACCGGCTCACGTCTGTGGCCCCTGACCAAGGCCGTGTCGAAGCAGCTGATGCCCGTCTTCGACAAGCCGATGATCTACTACCCGCTCACCACCCTCGTCATGGCGGGCATCCGCGACATCCTCGTGATCACCACCCCCGAGGACCAGGACCAGTTCCTCCGGCTGCTCGGCGACGGCTCCCAGTGGGGGCTCAACCTGCAGTACGCGGCCCAGCCCCGCCCCGAGGGCCTGGCCCAGGCGTTCATCATCGGCGCCGACTTCATCGGCGGCGACAGCGTGGCGCTGGTGCTGGGCGACAACATCTTCCACGGCGGCGCGCTCGGCCAGCGGCTCGCCGACAACGCCGAGATCACCGGCGGACGGGTCTTCGCCTACCCGGTGTCCAACCCCCAGGACTACGGCGTCGTCGAGTTCGCCCCCGACGGGCGGGTGCTCTCGATCGAGGAGAAGCCGATCCGGCCCAAGTCCCGCTACGCGGTGCCCGGTCTGTACTTCTACGACAACCGCGTCGTGCAGATCGCCCGCGACCTCAAGCCCAGCGACCGCGGCGAGCTCGAGATCACCGCCGTGAACGCGGCCTACCTCGAGCGCGGCGAGCTGCACGTCGGCGTCCTCGACCGCGGTACCGCCTGGCTGGACACGGGCACGTTCCACACCATGGTCCAGGCGGCCGAGTTCGTGCGCGTGATCGAAGAGCGGCAGGGCTTCAAGATCGGCTGTGTCGAGGAGGTCTGCTGGCGCGCCGGGCTCATCGACGACGACCGGCTGCGCGAGCTCGCCGAGCCGCTGCGCAAGAGCGGATACGGGGAGTACCTGCTCGACCTCCTCGATTGGCAGAATTGACACCGCACAAGACCGACACGCTGGAGTGAGCACGTGAAGATCCGACAGCTCTCGATCGGCGGCGCCTGGGAGATCACCCCCGTCCTGCACGGGGATCCCCGGGGCCTGTTCACCGAGTTCTACCGCTTCGACCACCTGACCGAGGAGGTCGGCCACCCGCTGCGGCTGGCCCAGGGCAACCTGTCGGTCTCGGCCCGCGGCGTGGTGCGCGGCGTCCACTACGCCGACGTGCCGCCCGGGCAGGCGAAGTACGTCACCTGCATCCGCGGCGCCGTGCTCGACGTGGCCGTGGACCTCCGGGTCGGCTCGCCCACCTTCGGGCAGTGGGACAGCGTGCAGCTCGACGAGGTCGACCGCCGCGCCGTGTACCTCTCCGAAGGCCTCGGCCACGCATTCTGCGCGCTCACCGACGACGCCACGCTCACCTATCTGGTGTCGGAGACCTACAACCCGTCGGGGGAGCACGACCTGCACCCGCTCGACCCCGACCTCGCCATCGCGTGGCCCGTCGCCGAGCCGCTGCTGTCGGCCCGCGATGCCAAGGCCCCCACGCTCGCGCAGCGCCTCGAGGAAGGGCGCCTGCCGGACTACGCCACCTGCCAGAGGTATACCGAAAGTCTCCGCTCCCAATAGGTTCGAATCGGCGTTCAGGCGGCTAATGTCTGTACATGGACCGGCGAATTTTCGGCCTTGAGACCGAATACGGGGTCACGTGTACCTACCGGGGACAGCGCCGCCTGTCGCCGGACGAGGTCGCCCGCTATCTGTTCCGGCGCGTCGTGTCGTGGGGCCGTTCCAGCAACGTGTTCCTGCGCAACGGCGCGCGCCTTTACCTTGATGTGGGCTCCCACCCGGAATACGCCACGCCCGAATGCGACTCCGTGCCCGACCTGGTCGCCCACGACCGGGCCGGCGAGCGCATCCTCGAGGGTCTGCTCGTCGACGCCGAGCGCCGGCTGCACGACGAGGGGATCGCGGGCGAGATCTACCTGTTCAAGAACAACACGGACTCCGCCGGCAACTCGTACGGCTGCCACGAGAACTACCTGGTCAGCCGGCACGGCGAGTTCGGCCGCCTCGCCGACATCCTCATCCCGTTCCTGGTCACCCGCCAGCTGATCTGCGGCGCCGGCAAGGTGCTGCAGACCCCGCGCGGCGCCGTGTACTGCCTCTCGCAGCGCGCCGAGCACATCTGGGAAGGCGTGTCCTCGGCGACCACCCGGTCCCGGCCCATCATCAACACCCGCGACGAGCCGCACGCGGACGCCGAGCGGTACCGCCGCCTGCACGTCATCGTCGGCGACTCGAACATGAACGAGGTCACCACGCTGCTCAAGGTCGGCACCGCGGACATCGTTCTGCGGATGATCGAGGCCGGCGTGGCCATGCGGGACCTCTCGCTGGAGAACCCGATCCGGGCCATCCGCGAGGTGTCGCACGACATCACCGGCCGCCGCCGCGTGCGCCTCGCCAGCGGCAAGGAGATCTCGGCGCTGGAGATCCAGCAGGAGTACTACGACAAGGCCACCGAGTTCCTGGACCGCCGCGGCGCCGATGCGGCCACCAAGCGGGTCATGGACCTGTGGGGCCGCGTGCTGGGCGCCGTGGAGAGCGGCAACCACAAGGAGGTCGAGCGCGAGGTCGACTGGGTGACCAAGCTCGGGCTGATCGAGCGGTACCAGGCCAAGCACGACCTGCCGCTGTCCCACCCGCGGGTGGCGCAGATGGACCTCGCCTACCACGACCTGCGCCGCGGCCGCGGCCTCTACGGGCTGCTGGAGAAGCGCGGCTCGGTCGACCGCGTCGCCACCGACCTGGAGATCTTCGAGGCCAAGGAGACCCCGCCGCAGACGACCCGGGCCCGCCTGCGCGGCGAGTTCATCCGCCACGCCCAGGAGCGCCGCCGCGACTTCACCGTCGACTGGGTGCACCTCAAGCTGAACGACCAGGCGCAGCGGACCGTGCTGTGCAAGGACCCGTTCCGCGCCTACGACGAGCGGGTCGACCGGCTGATCGCGAGCATGTAACGCATTGCGCTTCGGGGGCGTTATTCTGGCCGGGTTATGGACAACCTGCCGGACCCGCCCCCGAAGCTCAACGCCGACTTCAACCCGGACCGCCCCGCCACGAACCGGTTCGGCCGGCGCCTGCAGCGCATCCGCGAAGAGGTCGAGCGGAACCGCACGATCGGCCCGAAGTACCCGACCTGGCTGCTCGCCCTCGTGCTGATCGCGGTCATCGTGTTCTTCACCCTGATCGTGATGTACGCATGATCCGCCGCCTGGCCGCGGTCGTCCTGCTCGCGGCCTGCCTGTCCGCCTGCACCGACGACGGCCCGAAGCGCACCCCGCTGCCGGCCGGCCCGACCGGCGGCGCGGAGGTCTCCCACCAGCCGCTGGCCTCGCCGACCCTGCCCCCGGTCGTCAACTCGGACGGCTGCCAGGGCCTCATCGGCGCCACCCAGGTCCAGCAGTCCACCGGCCTGCCGGTCCAGCCGAGCCAGGGCGACGGCGCCGCGGCCGTGGCGCAGTACGGCCAGGCCGTGCAGACCCTCGGCCTCAACGCGCGCGCCCGCATGTGCCCGTTCGGCAGCCCCGCGGGCGACCAGGTGACCGTGGTGGCCCTGACGTTCACGGACCCGGCGCAGGCGCAGAAGCTGTGGACGACCATCGCGTCGCTGGAGGCCGTGGGCGGGGTGGGGGAGGCGGCGTTGAGCGACAAGTCCAAGACGCTGCTGACGCGCCGGGGAAAGGCGATCGTGGCGGTGTACCTGGTGGTGGCGGCGGCTCCGGAGGCCGACCATCTGTCGCAGCTCCGCTCGGTGGCGAACACGGCGCTGTCGAAGGCCTGACCTTCGCGCCGCGGAAGTCGATCTCGATATGCCGGGCGCCGGCCCGCCCCGACATATCTGATTTATCGCCCGACGGGGTATAAATCCGAAAAGTCGCGGCGCGGAGCGCCCGACTTTTCGTGCTAAACCGCGATAGTCGCCGCGTGACGGCCCGCTGCCGCGGCCGACAGGAAGTACGCGGTGTCGGCCGCCAGGTCGCGGCCCATCGTCGAGAGCTTCACCGGCAGCTCGCCCAGCGCCGCCGCCAGGTCGGCCGACGGCACCTCCACCAGCGTGTGCGGCGGGCACAGGGCGGCCAGCGCCGCGCGTACCACCTCGGCCAGGGCCGGGGCCAGGTCCGACGGCATCACCAGGTCGGCCGGGGCCAGCGCCACGCGGCCGAAGGCGGTCAGGCTGTGGTGCGAGACGCCGTGGTGGCGCGGGCGCGGGTCGGCGTCGGAGATGCGCGGGGCCGCCACCGGGCGGCCGCCCAGCGCCGCCACCGCGTTGACCGCCTCGCCGGCCGCGACGCCGGAGAAGCCCCAGCTCGTACCGGTGCCGAGGTTGCCCGGGCCCTGGGTGACGACGGCCAGGTCGGCACGCAGGCCGTGCCGGGCCGCGAGCAGGCCGCTGTGTACGTTCGTCGACTCGAGGTCGCCGCCGAAGGACTGACCCGTGGTTACGGTGCCGGCCAGGAGCGGGCGCAGGCCGTCCAGCGTGCGCGAGAACCAGGCGGGCAGGGCGCCGCCGTCGGTCATGACGTACGCGACGCGTAGGTCCGGCCGCTGGGCCCGGGCGCCGGCCAGCACCGCGGGCAGCGCCGAGTGCAGGTCGGCCACGACCACCGGCATGCCGCCGAGGTCCACCGCGCCGGCCAGGTCCGCGCGCAGGGGGGAGGCCTCCTCGTCGGCGGCGAGCACGATCGCCTGCAGCGGGGTGTACCGCGCCTTGACCACGTGGCCGGGGACGTCCACGTCGTCGGGCAGCCGGTCCGGTACCGCCACGACGAGCGCGTACCCGCCCGTGCCGAGGCCGAGCGCGAGCGCGTTCAGGTTCAGCAGTACCCGGTCGCCCGGCTGCGGGGTGCCCACGAGGGCGGGGTAGGCCAGTGCGCGTACCGAACCGGGATCTTCCGCTCGTCGCTTCTCGACGGTGACGTCGAGCTCCAGGCTGCCGCGCCACTCGCGGCGGGACTGCACGACGGTTCCCCAGCGCCAGCGGATCACGGCGCACACAGTAACGCAGCGACACAGCGCGCCGCCGCGGTGACGGTGTGAAACGCCAACCGCAGGGGTGGCGCAGGACGGGCGTTCGGGCTGGTACGTTCGCTTCCGTGTCGCGTCCTCGAACCGAGCGCCTGGTGAATCTGGTGATCTGCCTGCTCGCTACGCGGCGTTTCCTGACCGCCGAGCAGATCGCCGCGATCGTCCCCGGCTACGAGCATGATCCCAACGACGAGCGCGACCACGAGGCGTTCCAGCGCAAGTTCGAGCGCGACAAGTCGGAGCTGCGCGAGCTCGGCGTGCCGCTGGAGATGGGCACCGCGAGCATCTTCGACAACGAGCAGGGCTACCGCATCGCCCGCCGGGAGTACGCGCTGCCCGACATCAACCTGGCCCCCGACGAGGCGGCCGCGGTCGGGATCGCCGTGCGGCTGTGGCAGCAGACCGGGCTGGCCGCGGCGGCGTCCTCGGGCCTGGCCAAGCTGCGCGCCGGCGGCATCGACGTGGACCCGCACGCCACCCTCGGCGTCGAGGCGGTCGTCACCGTCGACCCGGCCTTCGAGCCCCTCACCGCGGCGGTCCGCGACCGCCAGGCGGTCACGTTCTCCTACGAGGTCCCCGAGCGCGACGGCGCCGGGGTGCGCCGGCTGCAGCCGTGGGGCGTGGTGTGCTGGCGCGGCCGGTGGTACGTCGTCGGCCACGACCTCGACCGCGCCGCCGAGCGCTGCTTCCGCCTGTCGCGGATCGTCAGCGGGGTGCGCCGGCTCGGCCGGCGGGGCGCCTACGAGCCGCCCCGGACCGACCTCATCGCCAAGGTCGCGGGCTTCAGCGGCCCCGTCGAGCGCGTCGGGCGCGCCACGGTCCTCGTGAAGACCGGAAGGGCCGCGGGGGTACGACGCTGGGCCGAGGACTGCGTCCCCGGGCCCGACGGCGACCGGCTCACCCTGAGCTACTCCGACGCGGATCTGTTCGCCGGGTGGCTGGTGGGGTACGGCGCCGATCTGCTCGTCCTCGACCCGCCCGAGGTGCGCGACCAGGTCGTGCGCCGGCTGCGGGCCATCGCCGCCGCCTACGACCCGGCGGCCGCCCAGATCGGGGTGCCGGCGTGACGAACTCCGCGGACCGCCTCGCCCGGCTGCTCAACCTGGTGCCGTACCTGCAGGCCCGCCCCGGCATCACGATCGCCGAGGCGGCCGCGGACCAGGGCATCACCGACCGTCAGCTGCGCGAGGACCTCGAGCTGCTGTGGATGTGCGGGCTTCCGGGGTACGGCCCCGGCGACCTCATCGACATGGCGTTCTCCGGCGACAGCGTGACGCTGACCTACGACGCCGGCATCGGCCGCCCGCTGCGCCTCACGCCCGACGAGGCGCTCGCGCTCATCGTGGCGCTGCGGATGCTCGCCGAGACCCCGGGGGTCACCGCCGGCGACGGCGTCCACCGGGCCCTGACGAAGATCGAGCACGCGGCCGGGGACCTCGCCGACGCGCCCGTCGCGGTGCGGCTGCCCGGCGCCTCCGACCGGCTCGAGGAGCTGCGCGGGGCCGTGGACCGGCGGCGGGCGCTGCGGATCACGTACTACTCGGCCACCCGCGACGAGACCACCGAGCGCGTCGTCGACCCGATGCGCGTGCTCGTGGTGGGCCGGTGGGCCTACCTCGAGGCCTGGTGCCGCCGCGCGGAGGCCGTCCGGCTGTTCCGGGTCGACCGCATCGACGCCTCGACCGAGCTCGACGAGGCCGCGCAGGTACCGCGGCAGGCCCGGCCGACCGACACGCGCACCGGCACGCTGTTCACCCCGACGCCCGACCTGCCGCTGGTGACCCTGCGCGTGGGGCGGGCGGCGCGGTGGATCACCGAGCAGTACCCGTGCGAGACGGTCGAGCGCGGCCCCGGCGAGTTCTGGACGGTCTCCCTGCGCGCCTCCGACCTCGACTGGGCCCGCCGGCTCGTGCTGCGCCTCGGCGCCGAGGTCACCGTCGTCGCCCCGGCCGCGCTCGCCGCGGCCGTCGTCGCCGAGGCGAACGCGGCGCTCGCGGCCTACGTGCGTTAAGGTCGGTCACGTGCTGTGGTGGATCTCGGGCGGCATCGTCCTGCTCGCGCTCGTCGTCCTCGTACTCGTCGCGGTGAGCGTGATGGGCCGGTTGCGCGCGTTCGACAACGCGGCCCGGGCCATGCAGGCGCGCCTGGAGGACGGGCAGCGCCGGGTCGAGCCGCGCCTGGCCGCGCTGCAGCAGACCGTCGAGCAGATGGTGCCGCAGCTGGAGGCCATGGCGGCGCAGCAGGCCGCCCAGCGCGCGGTCGAGAACAGTTAACAATCCTGGCGGATAAACCCGGCATAGCGCACCTTTGACCGGACGGATGGTTGACGTCCGGGCGGAGCAGCGTCAACACTCGTCAGGACTTCAGCGGCCGGACCACTATCCGCAAACCCCGGCCACTGCCCTCACCCTCCGGTGGTCAGTAGGATGGGTGCGGCAGCTCGAATACAGTGAGGTGGCTTCACATGGGTGCAGTAAGGCCGTGGCACATCATCGTCCTGGTGGTGGTGCTGATCCTGCTGTTCGGCGCGAAGCGCCTGCCTGACGCGGCGCGTTCGCTCGGCCGTTCGATGCGGATCATCAAGGCGGAGACCAAGGGCCTCGCCGACGACGACGTCGACGCCAAGGCCGAGGCGCAGTCGGGCCGGCAGCCGCTCCAGGGCGAGATCGCCGACAACCAGCCGTCGCCGACTCCCCGCGTCGATCCTGTTGACCACGCTCGCGAGCGCTGAGGCGCGCTCCGGTCGTGAGCATCCTCGCCCGGCGGCGGGATAAGCAGCCGTCGAAATTCGAGCGTGCCGCAGATGGCTCCATGACCCTTTTGGAGCATCTGCGGGAGCTCCGGACACGGCTTTTCCGAGCGTCGATCGCCATCGTGATCGGCCTCATCATTGGATACCTGCTGCACAATTACATCCTGCACATCCTGCAGGATCCGTACTGCCTGCTGTCCGAGAAGCAGGTCCGGCAGGCCAACCACGGGAACCTGCCGGCCGGCTGGCAGTGCCAGTTCGTGGCCCTGAAGGTGACCGACCCGCTGCTGCTGACGCTGAAAATTTCGCTGTACACCGGCCTGATTCTCGCGTCGCCCTTCTGGATGTACCAGCTGTGGGCCTTCGTCGCCCCCGGCCTGCATCGCAGCGAGCGGAAATGGGCCTACGTGTTCGCCGGCCTCGCCGCCCCGCTGTTCGCGGCCGGCGCGGTGCTCGCGTTCATCGTGGTCTCGAAGGGCCTCGAGTTCCTGATCAACTTCATGCCACCGTCGACGTCGCTGCTGCTGGAGGCGATGTCGTACGTCGACTTCGTCACCGGCATGATGCTCGTCTTCGGCGTCGCCTTCGAGTTCCCGCTCGGCATCATGCTGGCCAACATCGCCGGCATCGCCACGGGTAAGCGGCTCCTGGGCTGGTGGCGCATCGCGGTCTTCATCTTCTTCGTCTTCGCCGCGATCGCGACCCCGACCGCCGACCCGTTCGGCATGACGTTCCTGGCGCTGTGCATGTCGGTCCTCTACTTCGGCGCGGTCATCTTCGCCCTGGTCAACGACAAGCGCCGGGGTCGCAACCGGCCGTCGTACGCGGGCATCGGCGACGACGAGGTCTCCTCGCTGGACGACTACGAGGTCGAACCGGTGGAGGCGGCGAGCCCGATCGACGGGTACGACCCGGTCGACGCCCCGACCCCGGTGGCGGCCCCGACGTCGGTCGAGCGGCCGAAGCCGCTGGACGCCCGCTTCGACGACGTCACGTAAGCGAAGGCACGGCGCCCCGGATGCTCTGGCACCGGGGCGCCGTGAACGTTTACAGTCTCGGCCGTGAACATCGCGCTGCTCGCGAACCCCACCGCCGGCAAGGGGCGGCGCGCCGCGTTGCTGCCCGCGGTCCGTGAACGGCTCGGCGCCGGCGGGGACTCCGTCACGCTGGTGTCCGGGAGCAGCGCCGCCGAGGTCAAGGAGCAGGCGCGCCGCGCGGTCGCCGAAAAACGGTGCGACGCGCTGGTGGCGATGGGCGGGGACGGGACCGTGCACCTCGGGCTGCAGGCCGTGGCCGGGACCGGGGTGCCGTTCGGGATCGTGCCCGCCGGGACCGGCAACGACTTCGCGGTGCGGCTCGGGGTGCCGCCGTCGCCCGTCGCGGCGGCCGGGAGCGTCGCCGACGCGCTGCGCGACGGGCGGGTGCGGGCGATCGACCTCGCGCGCCTCGAAGGGGGCGACGGGACGAGCGTGTGGTTCGGGGCGGTGCTCGCGGCCGGGTTCGACGCCTTCGTCAACGAGCGCGCCAACCGGATGCGGTGGCCGAAGGGGCCGCAGCGGTACAACCGGGCGATCGTCGAGGAACTGCTGGCGCTGCGGCCGCGGCGGTACACCATGAAACTGGACGGGACGGAGACCGTCTTCGAGTCCGTTCTCGTCGCGATCGGCAACACCGAGAGTTACGGCGGCGGGTTCCGGATCGCGCCCGGCGCCGACCCCACCGACGGGCTGCTCGACGTCGTCGTCGCCGAGCCGCTCGGGCGGCTCACGCTCATGCGGCTGCGGCCCAAGGTGCTCAAGGGCACCCACGTGCGCGACCGGCGGGTCAGCACCCACCGCGCGCGGGTCGTCGAGCTCGACGGGGCGGGGATCACCGCATACGCCGACGGGGAGCGGATCTGCCCACTCCCCGTGACCATCACTTGTGTACCCGGAGCGCTGCGACTGGCCCAGTAGGTCAGGCCGCGTTGCGGATGCGCACCTTCACGCCGTTGCCCGACGGCTCGGTCGACACGTCGGACTGCTCGACGCCGTCCGGCACCGAGAAGCTGCGCGAGAACGACGACGAGCTCGACGAGGACGACGAGAAATGCGCGCCGCCGGCGTCGTGGCTCTCCGAGGTGCTGCTGCCGCCGGAGCCCTTGATGGTCAGCCGGCCGCCGGAGACCTGGACGTCGACGTCGGACGGGTCGATGCCCTCGACGGTGATGACGAGATCGTCGCCGTCGGTCGCGGTGCGCACCGACGCGGCGTGGGCGTGCTGCGCGGCGCTGCCCATGTCCTGCTCCAGGCGGGCGAGCGCGTTCGTGGGGTCCCAGCGGTTCAACGGCATGACGTACCTCCGCAAATTGAAAGAAGTTGCCTGCACTGTCGTCGGCGGAATCGGCCGCGACAAGCACAGAGCCGATGTTGCGACACTGATTTCCCGGCGCGGCCGGAATTCAATCCCAGCTCACAACAACCGCAGGATTCCTCCCAGTCCGTGTACCTTGCCCGGTTCACTCTCCGGGAGGACGAGCACCGGGCAGCCGGCCGCCGCCGCGCCCGCGTCCGCCGGCGTGTCGCCGACCATCAGCGCCCGCTCCGGGTCGACGCGCAGGGCCGCGCACGCGTTCCAGAAGATGGCCGGGTCCGGCTTGATCAGCCCGACCTCGTAGGAGAGCACGAACGCGTCCACGAGGTCGGCGAAGCCGAGATCCTGGGCGAGCGCGCGCAGGTCGAAGCCGATGTTGCTGACCACGGCGACGGGCACCCCGGCCGCACGCAGGGCCTGCAGCGTCGGCACGGTGTCGGCGTAGAGCTGCCAGCCGTCGGCGAGCAGCAGCCGGTCGTACAGCGGCGTGGCCAGGCCCTCGTCGACGGTCGCGGCCAGGCCCGTGTAGCAGGCGCGGTGCGCGTCGGCCGACAGGTCGCGGTCGGCCCAGACCTCGGCCAGGTGCGCGGGCACCCGCTGCGGCTTCGGCCCGCCGGCGCGGCCGGCCGTGGTGAGCCGGTCGGCCAGCACCGTCGCCTTGCTGCGCTCGAGGGTGTCGCCGAGGCTCTGGGCGGCGCGGGTCACCCACCGCACCGCGTCCTCGACCTGCGCGAGCGTCCCGTGGAAGTCCAGCAGCACCGCCTCGATCGGCCGTCGGGAAGTGAGTGACTCATCGCTTTCCGGCACGCCAGCACGATACCCATGAGCGGATCCGGGCGTGCTTCGCCTAGCCTTGGTGACGTGAGCGGTACTGAGGAGTCTGGAATGAGCCCTGCAGACCGCTACGAGGCGGCTCGGCAGCGGGCCGAGAGCGCCTCGCAGCAGCCCGCGCTCACCGAGTTCATCGAGGAGCTGGACTTCGCCCTCGACCCGTTCCAGGCCGAGGCCTGCGCGGCCCTGGAGCGCGGCACGGGCGTGCTGGTGTGCGCCCCCACCGGCGCCGGCAAGACGGTCGTCGGGGAGTTCGCCGTGCACCTGGCCCTGCGGCAGGGGCGCAAGTGCTTCTACACGACGCCGATCAAGGCCCTGTCCAACCAGAAGTACAACGACCTCGTCGCGCGCTACGGCGCCGAGCGGGTCGGCCTGCTCACCGGCGACAACGCGATAAACGGCGACGCGCCCGTGGTGGTCATGACCACCGAGGTGCTGCGCAACATGCTCTACGCCGGGTCGGCGACGCTGCAGGGCCTGTCGTACGTGGTCATGGACGAGGTGCACTACCTCGCCGACCGGTTCCGCGGCGCCGTGTGGGAAGAGGTGATCATCCACCTGCCGGAGTCGGTGATGCTCGTGTCGCTGTCCGCGACCGTCTCCAACGCCGAGGAGTTCGCCGACTGGCTCGTGACCGTGCGCGGCGAGACGTCCGTGGTCGTCAGCGAGCACCGGCCGGTGCCGCTGTGGCAGCACATGCTCCTGGGCAAGCGCATGTTCGACCTGTTCCACGACGCGGAGGCGGCGCAGAAGCACGATGTACATCCGGAGCTGCTGCGGTACCACCGCGAAATGCTCCGCCGCGTCGAACTGGCCGGGGGCGACCTGCGCCGCGGCAAACGCGGCCGCTGGACCGGCCCCTACCGCCAGGAGATCGTCGAGCGGCTCGACCGCGAGGGTCTGCTGCCGGCGATCCTGTTCATCTTCAGCCGGGCCGGCTGCGACGCCGCCGTGCAGCAGTGCCTGGGCGCCGGGCTGCGCCTGACCGGACCGGACGAGCGCGCCGAGATCCGCACCATCGTCGAGGAGCGCACCAAGCACATCCCGAGCGAGGACCTGCAGGTCCTGGGGTACTGGGACTGGCTCGACGGCCTCGAGCGCGGCCTCGCCGCCCACCACGCCGGCATGCTGCCCGCGTTCAAGGAGGTCGTCGAGGAGCTGTTCGTCCGCGGGCTGGTCAAGGCCGTGTTCGCCACCGAGACCCTGGCGCTGGGCATCAACATGCCGGCCCGGTGTGTCGTGCTGGAACGGCTGGTCAAGTTCAACGGCGAGGCGCACGTCGACCTGACGCCGGGGGAGTACACGCAGCTGACCGGCCGGGCCGGGCGCCGCGGCATCGACGTGGAGGGCCACGCCGTCGTCGTGTGGGCGCCCGAGGTCGATCCCCGGCACGTCGCCGGCCTCGCCTCCACCCGGACGTACCCGCTCAAGTCGAGCTTCCGCCCGTCGTACAACATGGCCGTCAACCTCGTCGGCAGCGTCGGCTCGGCGGCCGCCCGCGAGCTGCTGGAGAGCTCGTTCGCGCAGTTCCAGGCCGACCGCTCGGTCGTCGGCCTGGCCCGCCAGGTGCAGCGCAACGCCGAGACCATGGCGACCTACGCCGGGGAGATGGCCTGCCACCTCGGGGACTTCGAGCAGTACTTCTCCATCCGCGTCGCCATCGCCGAGCGCGAGAAGACGATCGCCCGCCAGGGCGCCCAGCAGCGCCGGGCGGCCGCGCTGGAGTCGCTGGAGCGGCTGCGGGCCGGCGATGTGATCCGGGTGCCGGCCGGGCGCCGCTCGGGCCTGGCGATCGTGATCGACCCGGGCACCGGCGGCTTCGGCGAGCCGCGCCCGCTGGTGCTCACCGAGGACCGCTGGGCCGGGCGCATCTCCGGCGCCGACTTCACCAGTCCGGTCGAGCCGATCGGGCGGGTGCGGGTACCGCGGCAGTTCAACTTCCGCTCGGCCCAGGACCGCCGCGACCTCGCCTCCCAGCTGCGCCGCGTCGAGTTCGAGCCGGAGGAGCGCGGGCGCCCCGGGCGCTCCCGCAACACCGCCGCGGCCGACGACCACGAGCTGGAGTCGCTGCGCGCGTCGCTGCGCCGCCACCCCTGCCACCGCTGCCCCGAGCGCGAGGAGCACGCGCGCTGGGCCGAGCGCCGCCACCGCCTCGAGCGCGACACCGAGGCCCTGCGCGGCAAGGTCGCCAGCCGCACCGGCTCCCTCGCGCGCACCTTCGACCGGGTCTGCGGGCTGCTGACCGACCGCGGCTACCTCAGCGAGGCCGGCGAGGTCACCGACGCGGGGCGGATGCTGGCGCGGATCTGGTCGGAGACCGACCTGCTCGTCGCCGAGTGCCTGCGCCGCGGGGTGTGGGACAAGCTCGGCCCGGCCGAGCTGGCCGCGGCGGCCAGCGTGCTGGTCTACGAGGCCCGGCGAGAAGCGGAGGACCGGGCTTCGGTACCGCGGGGTGAGGTCACCGACGCCATCGACGCGACCCTGAAGCTCTGGGCCGACCTGCGCGACGAGGAGGACTCGCGGGGCCTGCAGCTGACCCGCGAGCTGGACCTCGGGTTCGTGTGGCCGGTGTACCGCTGGGCCCGCGGCGAGTCGCTCACCAAGGTGCTCGGCAGCGTGCACGGGCTGGAGGGTGACATGCCGGCCGGGGACTTTGTACGCTGGTCGCGCCAGGTTCTCGACCTGCTGGGGCAGCTTGCCGAGGCCTCCGGCGCCCCGGAAACGGTACGGCGCACGGCGCGGCAGGCGATGACGGCGATCACGCGGGGCGTGCTTGCATACAGCCTAATGGGATAATTTCGGCGTTTTCTCACCTGATGCGAATTCGCAAAAAGCGTTCAGATCCGCAATGATGATCCGGCCGGCTCGCCGTGCAATTCTGCGCGCGTGCCCTGGACGGAGGACATTGTGGGTCAGCTGCACCATTTCACATACGGCGCCATCACGCCGATCTTCGCCTTCGCCATGTCATTCCTGGGCTCCCTGCTGGGCCTGGTGAGCACCGCGCGGGCCCGTATCGCCACCGACACCCGCCGCCGGGCGTGGCTGCTGGTGCTGGCCGCCTGGTCGATCGGCGGCACCGGCATCTGGGTCATGCACTTCATGGCGATGGTCGGCTTCAGCGTGCAGGACAGCCCGCTGCGCTTCGACGTGCCGATCACGGTCGCGAGCTTCATCATCGCGGTCGTCACCGTGGGCCTCGGCCTGTTCATCGTCGGGATGGGCCGGCCGAAGCTGTGGAAGGTCCTCATCGGCGGCCCGATCACGGGCGTGTCGGTCGCGTTCATGCACTACACGGGCATGAAGGCGATGAACATCAACGGCAGCTTCGAGTACAAGCCGAGCCTGTACATCGCCTCCTACGCGATCGCCGTCGTCGCCGCGACCGTGGCCCTGTGGTTCACGGTCGTCGTGCGCGGCATGATCGCCACGACCGCCGCGGCGGTCGTGATGGGCGTGGCCGTCTGCGGCATGCACTACACGGGCATGTACGCCATGCAGGTCCACCTCGCCCACGGCACCGACACCGTGCCGGGCGTAGACGTGAACTGGTTCCTGGCCCCGATCGTGCTCTTCGTCCTCGTCGTGGTGATCGCCCTGGCCAGCGCCGTGATGGCGGTACCGTCGGAGCGCGAACAGGCCGAGGCGGCGGCGGTGCGCGACAAGATCGCCGCGGGGCAGGCGATCCGCGCGGAGTCGGGGGCGGTGTTCGGGGGCGCCCCGATGCCGGGCAACGCGGTGGGTGGCACGTTCGGCGGTTCGCCTTCGGCGGCGCCGCCGGCTCAGGGCGGCGGCAAGGGGCAGGCCTTTGCGGCTCGGGCGGCCAATGGGATCGCTGACGCTCGTCGGCATCGGGGGCGTTGATTCGCTGGCGTTGAGCGATAAGTCGGGCGCTTCCCGTCGCGACTTATCGGACTTTTCGCCTGACGAGGGATATGTCCGGTTGAATGGGTGCCGAGCGCATTCTTAGCCGGACGAGAAGCAGACAAACAACGCCCGGCCGATGGTGCGCGGAAGCCTCCGGCCCCCTTTTTCGCTGTTGCCCACGGTTATGCCTTTTGGCCGCGTTTTCGGCAGCGGCGGTCGTCGACGACGACGGCGAGCGGGCCGGGTGGGCGTGAAGCCCGGCGGGCGCGGGGGTCCGAAGCGGATACTGGGGTGGTGACCGATGCCCGGCCCCGCCCCAGCATGCGCACCGTCGGCAACACGCTCGAGGACTTCGAGCGAGACCTCCTGAGCAACCTGTACTTCCAGCGCGGCACCACGCTCGAGTCCGCCAGCGGCTCCGACGGGTACCACACGCTCGCGCTCACGGTCCGGGACCGGCTGATCGAACGGTATGCGCGCACCGCCGCCGCGCACTACGCCGCCAACCCGCGGTTCGTGTACTACCTGTCCGCCGAGTACCTCCTCGGGCGGCAGCTGCGGCAGAACCTGCTCTACACCGACACCGAGCGGTTCGCGCGCACGGTCGCGAGCGAGCTCGGGACCAGCCTCGAGGACCTCGAGCACTACGACGTGGAGCCGGGGCTGGGCAACGGCGGGCTCGGGCGGCTCGCGGCGTGCCTGCTCGACTCGATGGCGACGCTCGACATTCCGGCGGTCGGCTACGGCATCCGGTACGAGTTCGGGATCTTCAAGCAGGCGTTCCGGGACGGCGCGCAGGTCGAGCGGCCCGACGACTGGACGTTCTACGGCAACCCGTGGGAGTTTCCGGCGCCCGACGACCGGCAGCTCATCGGGTTCTACGGCGGCACGGCGCCCGCGCTCGACGACCCGACGGGACTGCGGCGGCAGTGGACGCCGGGGGAGACCGTGCGGGGCGAGCCCAGCCACATGCTCGTGCCGGGGTACGGCACGCAGACCGTCAACATCATCCGGCTCTGGCAGGCCCGGGCCAGCCGCGAGTCCTTCGACCTGTCGCGGTTCGGTGCGGGGCAGTACAAGGAGGCGGTCGAGGACATCACGAGCGCGGAGAACATCTCCAAGGTCCTGTACCCCGACGACAGCACCGAGCAGGGCCGCGAGCTGCGCCTGAAGCAGCAGTACTTCCTCGTGGCGTGCTCCCTGCGCGACATCATCCGGCGGTACCGGCTGCGCAACTCCGGCTGGGACGCGTTCCCGGCCAAGGTCGTGATCCAGCTCAACGACACCCACCCGGTCATGGCCGTCACCGAGCTCATGCGGCTGCTCGTCGACGAGCAGAAGCTGGACTGGGACAAGGCGTGGTCGATCACCCGGCGCACGTTCAACTACACGTGCCACACGCTGCTGCCCGAGGCCCTGGAGACCTGGCCGGTGGCGCTGCTGGAGCGGCTGCTGCCCCGGCACATGGAGATCATCTACGCGATCAACTACTTCTTCCTGCAGGAGGTCGAGGCGACGTACCCGGGCGATCCCGAGCGCGTCCGGCGGCTCTCGATCATCCAGGAGGCGCCGGACAAGCGGGTGCGGATGGCGCACCTGGCCGTGGTCGGCTCGACCGCGGTCAACGGGGTCGCGGAGCTGCACACGAAGCTGCTCGCCGAGACGACGCTGCGCGACTTCGCCGAGCTGTGGCCGCAGAAGTTCCACAACGTCACCAACGGGGTCACGCCGCGCCGGTTCGTGCGCATGGCCAACCCGCGGCTGTCGGAGCTGGTCACCGGAAGGCTCGGCGACGACAGGTGGATCACCGACCTCGACCGGCTGGAGGACCTCGCGCCCGCCGCCGACGACCCGGCGTTCCTCGAGCGCTGGCGCGCGGTCAAGCGGGCGAACAAGACCGATCTCGCGACGCTGGTGGAGAAGTCGACGGGCGTGGTTCTCGACCCGGACGCGCTGTGCGACGTGATGATCAAGCGCTTCCACGAGTACAAACGGCAGCATTTGAAGCTTCTGCACGTCATCACGCTGTTCAACCGGCTGCGGGACGACCCGGACCTCGAGGTGGTGCCGCGCACGGTGCTGTTCGGGGGGAAGGCGGCGCCGGGGTACCACTCCATGAAGCTGCTGATCAGGCTCGTCAACGCGGTCGCGGAGGCGGTCAACACCGACCCGGTGGTGTCGCGCCGGCTCAAGGTCGTGCTCCAGCCCGACTACAACGTCACCCGCGCGCAGGTGATCATCCCGGCGGCCGACCTGTCGGAGCAGATCTCGCTCGCCGGCAAGGAGGCGTCGGGCACGGGCAACATGAAGCTCGCGCTCAACGGGGCCGTCACGATCGGCACGCTGGACGGCGCGAACATCGAGATCCGGGACCGGGTCGGGGCGGACAACTTCTTCCTGTTCGGCCTCGACGCGCCGCACGCGGCCGAGATGCGCCGGGACTACAACCCGCGGGCGTACTACGAGAGCGACCCCGAGCTGCGCGCGGCGATCGACACGATCGCGCACGGCGTGTTCGCCAAGGGCGACCGGTCCCTGTTCACGCCGATCGTCGACGCGATGCTCGGCCGCGACGAGTACCTGTCCCTGGCCGACTACCGGCCCTACCTCGAGGCCCAGGAGCGGGTCGAGCGGGCGTGGCGGGACCAGGACGGCTGGGCCCGCATGTCGGTGCTCAACGCGGCCCGGTGCGGCTTCTTCTCCTCCGACCGGACCGTGCGCGACTACTGCGACCGGATCTGGCGCGTCGAGCCGGTCCGCGTCTCAGCCTGAGGCCTGCAGGGCGTCCACGATCCGTTTGGACGCCCCCGCCAGGCCCCACTGCTCGGCCAGGGCGATGAGCCCCTCCGGGTCGGCCGGGGCGGTGGGCAGCTTCGTCCGCAGCTCCGGCAGCGGCACCGCGCGGGAGACCGCTACGACGTCGCGGGCGCTGGCGAGGTACTCCCGGCCGGCCTCGATCTTGGCCCGCAGCCCGGGCGCGAAGCCCGACTCCGGGTCGTCGAGCGCGGTGAGGATCCCGTCGAGGCCGCCGTAGCGGTCCACGAGCCGGGCCGCGGTCTTCTCGCCGACGCCGGTGACGCCGGGCAGGCCGTCGCTGGGGTCGCCGCGCAGGGCCGCGAGGTCCGCGTACCCGGCCGCGGGCACGCCGTACTTGCCGTGCAGCGCCGTGTCGTCGAGGACCTCGAGCTTGGCGACGCCGCGGCCGCAGTACAGCACCCGCACCGGCTTGGCGTCGTCGATGACCTGGAACAGGTCGCGGTCGCCGGTGGCCACCTCGACGGGCCCGGGCTCGCGGTGGGCGAGCGTGCCGATGACGTCGTCGGCCTCGAAGTCGGCCGCGCCGACGGCCGTGATGCCCAGCGCGGCGAGGAACTCGAGGATCACCGGCACCTGCCGGGAGAGCGCGTCGGGCACCTCCTCGCCGCCGGCCGGGGTGAGCCGGTGCGCCTTGTACGAGGGCAGCAGCGCGACCCGCCAGGCCGGGCGCCAGCTCTCGTCGAGGCAGCACACCATCCGGTCGGGCTTGCGGCCCCTGATGAGGGTGGAGAGCATGTCGAGGAAGCCGCGCACCGCGTTGACCGGGGTGCCGTCGGGCGCCTTCGCGGCGGCCTCGGGCACGCCGAAGAACGCGCGGAAGTAGAGACTGGCCGAGTCGATCAGCAGCAGAGGGCGGTCCACCAGGCGGAGATTAGCGCAAGACGTGGATGCGCGTGGCCGTCCCGGTCGTGCTGGTGTGTCGCTGCACGAGGTCGGCCAGGAAGTGGACCATGACCAGGCCGCGGCCCCGGCCGTCCGGCGGGCGCAGGCGGCCGGTCACCGGGTTGGTGACGTGGCCGAAGTCGCGGACCTCGCAGACCACGCGCTCGTCGTCGTGCCAGGTGCGCAGCGTCCCGGAGCCGCCGCCGTGCTGGACGCTGTTGGTGGCGAGCTCGTTGACGGCGCTCTGCAGGTCGACGATCCGGTCGGGCACCAGGTCGGCGTCCAGCCCGACCTCGGCCACCCGGCGGCGCACCTCGACGAGGCTCTCCAGCTCGAAGCGCAGCGTGGTCGCGCCGGCCGGCGGCTCGGAGAGGGGCACGTTGTACTCCTCGGCGACGCCGTAGGGGTCGTAGGTGTCCGACGCGTACCGGCCGCCGTTGTCGTCGACCATGACCGGGTGCGTGCGGTGCGCGTCGCCGATGCGCCGCTGGTCGAGGTGGGCGAGGTCGTACGGGCACAGCACCGTCGCCTCGCGGCCGGCCAGGGCCACGTTGATCATCGCCTCGTGCTGGACGCAGCCGGGGTACTCCTCGGTGGTGCGCTCGGGCCAGATGGGCTGCCCGACGATGCGCACCCGGTGGCCGGCGTGCTGGTCGATGAACTTGCACAGCACCCAGGGGATGATCCGGCCCGGGTTGCGCCCGGCCTCGGTCATGTCGAGGAACTCGACGCTCTCGGCGAACGCGCCCAGCCGCTCCCGCAGCAGGGTGAGGTTGCCGGGCGGGGCCGCGACTATCGTGGGCTCGTTGAGGGAGAACCCCTCGTAGATGAACTTCATGGTGCCGTCGAGGAAACCGACCACGCCGTCGTACAGCAGCGCTTCGTGCACGAGCGGGTCTGCGACCCGGTCGCTGGGCGGCGGCGCGCTGGGGCGGCTCATGGAGATGCGGCAGCTCGTCTCGGTTCGGCTTTACTCAAACATCGGACCTAGACTACGGCATAACGGGCGGTGGAACACCTATCCATTGGTACGGCACCGCCCACTCGGGCCCCTGCCGTCACGCAGAAAACCAAACGAACGTTAAGCTGTTGCTCGTGGAGCTGTATTCCCCCGACCGGCTGGCCGCCGCCCGGCGCGCCACGGCCGAGGCCGGGCTCGACGCCCTGCTGATCGGCCCGAGCGCCGACCTGCGCTACCTGACCGGCTACGACGCGCACGCCCTGGAGCGCCTCACCCTGCTCGTGCTGCCCGCCGACGGCGAGGCCGTGCTCATCGTCCCCCGCCTCGAGCGCCCCGCGGCGGAGGCCTCGCCGGCGCGGTCCGTCGGCGCGCGGCTGGTCGACCACGAGGACGGCAGCGACCCGTACGACATCGTGCGGGGCCTGCTCGGCGACCGGGTCAAGGCCGTCGGGCTCGGCGACCGCATGTGGGCCGAGCAGGTGCTGGCCCTGCGCGACGCGCTGCCCGACGCCACCCAGGCCCTGGCCGGGGCCGTGCTGCGCGGCCTGCGCCTGCGCAAGACCCCGGCCGAGGTCGACGCGCTGCGCCGGGCCGGGCGGGCCATCGACGCCGTCCACGAGCGGATGGGGGAGTGGCTGCGGCCCGGGCGCACCGAGGCCGAGGTCGCCGCCGACATCGCGGCCGGCATCCGCGCGGCCGGGCACGCCACGGTCGAGTTCACCATCGTGGCCGCCGGGCCCGACGGGGCCAGCCCGCACCACGGCGTCTCCGACCGGGTGATCCGGGCCGGGGAGCCGGTGGTCGTGGATATCGGCGGGGCGATGCCCGACGGGTACTGCTCCGACTCCACCCGCACCTACTGCATCGGCGAGCCGCCCGCGGACTTCGCCGCCTACTACGCCGTGCTGCACGAGGCCCAGCGGGCCGCGGTCGCGGCCGTGCGCCCCGGCGTCACCGCCGAGGCCGTCGACGCCGCCGCCCGCGACCTCATCGCGCAGGCCGGGTTCGGTGCCGCGTTCCTGCACCGCACCGGGCACGGCATCGGCCTCGACGGACACGAGGACCCCTACATCGTGGCCGGCAACGCCACCCCGCTCGAGCCCGGCATGGCGTTCTCGATCGAGCCGGGCATCTACCTGGCCGGCCGCCACGGCGCCCGGATCGAGGACATCGTCGTGTGCACGGCCGGAGGCGTCGAGCGGCTCAACACCATCGACACGGAGCTGGTGATCCTATGAGCGGTACGAAGCGAAGCGGAGTGGCCGCTCATCCGGGTCCCCGGGATGAATGTCGATGCCGGAGCGAAGCGGAGGCGTCGGCATGACCGTCGATCGGCCGTTTCTGACCGAGGAGGGCGAGGCGCTCATCGGCCTCGTCCGCGAGATCGCCGACGGCGAGCTGGCGCCGCGCGTCGACGAGTTCGAGGCCGAGCGCCGCTTCCCCCGCGAGCTGTTCCGGGTGTTGGGCCGGGCCGGGCTGCTCGGCCTGCCCTACCCGGAGGAGCACGGCGGGGGCGGCGTGCCCTACGAGGTGTACCTGCAGGTCCTGGAGGAGCTGGCGGCCCGCTGGCTGGCCGTGGCCGAGGGCGTCTCGGTGCACACCCTGGCCTGCTACCCGCTGGCGACGTTCGGCTCCGACGTGCAGCGCAAGCGGCTGCTGCCCGACCTGCTCGGCGGCGAGCTGCTCGGGGCCTACTGCCTCTCCGAGGCGCACAGCGGCTCCGACGCCGCCGCGCTGAAGACCCGCGCCGACGCCGGGCCGGACGGCTTCGTGGTGCGCGGCACCAAGGCCTGGATCACCCACGCCGGGCGGGCGGACTTCTACAACGTGTTCGTGCGCACCGGCGGCCCCGGCCCGGCCGGCATCTCCTGCCTGCTCGTCGACGCCGCCACCGCCGGGGTCGAGGCGCAGCCGCCGGAGAAGACCATGGGCCTGCGCTCCTCGATCGTCGCCCAGCTCGTCTTCGACGGCGCCGTCGTGCCCGGCGACCGGCTGGTCGGCGAGGAGGGCCGCGGTTTCAAGATCGCCCTGAGCGCGCTGGACGGTGGCCGGCTCGGCATCGCCGCGTGCGCCGTCGGGCTCGCCCAGGCCGCCCTGGACTACGCGGCCGCCTACGCCCGCGAGCGGGAGCAGTTCGGCCGGCCGATCGCCGAATTCCAGGGCGTCGGGTTCATGCTCGCCGACATGGCCACGCAGATCGCCGCGGCCCGGGCGCTGTACCTTTCCGCCGCCCGCCTGCGCGACGCCGGACGCCCCCACACGGCCGAGGCGGCCAAGGCCAAGCTGTTCTGCACCGACACCGCGATGCGGGTCACGACCGACGCGGTGCAGGTGCTCGGCGGCGCCGGGTACGTGTCGGACCACCCGGTCGAGCGGTACATGCGCGAGGCCAAGGTCCTGCAGATCTTCGAGGGCACCAACCAGATCCAGCGGGTGGTGATCGCGCGGTCCCTGTAATGATTTGCACCGCGGGTTAGGGTTTCGCTCGTGGAAGAGACCGATCGCGCGATCGTGGCCGCCCTGGCCGTCGACGGCCGCCTGTCCTACACCGACCTGGCCGAGCGGGTCGGGCTGTCGGTGTCGGCCGTGCACCAGCGGGTCCGGCGACTGGAGCAGCGCGGCGTCATCAAGGGCTACGCCGCGCGGATCGACCACGACGCGCTGGGCCTGTCGATGACCGCCTTCGTCGCGATCCGCCCGCTCGACCCGTCGCAGCCCGACGACGCCCCCGACCGGCTGTCCAAGCTGCCGCAGATCGAGAGCTGCTACTCCGTGGCCGGCGAGGACTTCTACATGCTGCTCGTGCGCGTGGAGACCCCGCTCGCCCTGGAGCGGCTGCTGCAGGAGATCCGCACGGCCGCCAACGTCACCACCCGCACGACCGTCGTGCTGTCGACGCCCTACGAGAACCGGCCTAGCGCGCGGCCCGCCTGATGCCGTCCAGCACCTGATCCAGGTCGGCCAGGTCGTCCAGGGTCACGTGAGCGCCCGCGGTCTCGAGCTCGCGGCGGGTGTACCGCCCGGTCGCCACCGCGACCACGCCCGCGCCGCTGCTCAGCGCGGCGAGCACGTCCTCGGGCGTGTCCCCGACCAGCACGACCTTCTCGAAGTGCCGGCCATGGCGGCCGTGGGCGTTGCGCCGCGCGATCCCCACCAGCTCGGCGCGCACCTCGTGGCTCCACCCGTACGCGCCCGCGTCGAGGTCCAGGTGCTCGGCGAACCCGAACGGCGCCACCTTCACCTCGGCGATGTGCCGCACGTTGCCGGTCAGCAGCGACTGCACCGTGCGCGTGCGCACCTCGGCCACCGCCGCGGCCGCACCGGGCAGCGCCCGCGCCCGCACGGGCAGCAGGTGCGCGAGCTCGTCCATCGCCGTCTCGGCCCCCGCGCGCAGGTCCTCGAGGTTGCCCTCGGTCACCGGCACCGCGTTGAACCGCAGCATGTCCTTCGCGATCGCCCGGTCGGTCCGCCCGGCCATCGGCGGCTGGTGCGCGGGCGCGACCCCGAACCGGCGCGTGAAGGCCAGGTCGTACGCCTCCCGCCCGAGGCCGTCCACGTTGACCAGCGTGTGGTCCACATCCCAGAGCACCAGAACCCCGTCCACCCGGTGGAGCGTAGCCGGAACCGGCACAATGTGGAGATGGGCGAGATCGTGGTCGTACGGCACGGGCAGACCGAGTGGAGCGCCGCGGGCCGGCACACCTCCACGACCGACCTGGACCTCACCTCCGCCGGCGAGGACGGCGCCAAGTCCCTGAGCCGGGTGCTGGCCAACCGCGCCTTCGTGGCGGTGATGAGCAGCCCGCGCCGGCGCGCGCGGCGCACCGCCGAGCTGGCCGGCCTGGTCGTCACGGAGGTCGACAACGACATCGCCGAGTGGGACTACGGCACCTACGAGGGCCGCAGCACGTCCGAGATCCACGCCGAGGCTCCGGGCTGGGACCTGTGGCGCGAGGGCTGCCCCGGGGGCGAGACCCCGGAGCAGGTGACGGTCCGCCTCGACCGCTTCATCACGAAGCTGCGCCCGATGCTGGTCCTCGGCGACGTGGCGGTGACGAGCCACGGCCACGCGTCGCGGGCCCTGGCGGCGCGGTGGCTGGAGCAGCCGATCGCGTTCGGCGCGCACCTGACGCTGGGCACCGCGACGATCTCGGTCCTCGGCCACGAGCACGACGCCCCGTCGCTGCGCCTGTGGAACGCCCCGCCGGTCTGACCGGCCGGGTCACCGCGTGCGGCGGAGGCCGTCCATCAGCAGGTCCAGCACCCGGCCGCCCTGGGCCCGGCGATCCGGCTCGGACACCCACAGGGAGACCGCGCTCAGGGCCACCAGCACGTCGTAGGGGTCGACGTCCTGGCGCAGGCCCGTGTCCGCGCCCGCGGCCAGCAGCGCGCCCAGGGCGGCCTCCATCCGGGCGCGGCTCTCGGCGAACGGGTGCCCGCCCGCCGCGATGACCGTGCGCAGCGCCTCGGCCAGGCCGCGCTTGGCCGCGGAGTAGTCGATGAAGCCGTCCATCCAGGCGCGCAGGGCGGCGTCCGGGGGCAGCTCGGCGAGCAGGCGCGGGGCGGACTCGCACAGGCGGGCGAGCTCCGCGCGGTACACCTCCTCGATCAGCGCCTCCCGGGTCGGGAAATGGCGGTAGAGGGTGCCGATGCCGACTCCGGCGTCGCGGGCCACGCGCTCCAGGGTCACCTCGTCGCTCGGCTCGCGGGAGAACGCCTCCAGGGCGGCCTCCAGCAGCCGGTCGCGGTTGCGGCGGGCGTCGGCGCGCAGCGGTCGGGCCGGGTGGGTCACGTCACACTCCGGGAGGGGGTCAAGCGGAGGCACCTCCGGTTACGGTGGGAGCATCTGGAGGCTCCTCCGTTTGATGGTACCGCTGAAGGAGACGATCATGCTTATCACCACACCCTTCGGGGCCGGGTCGACCGCGGCCGAGGTCCTCGCGGGCGTCGACCTGGCCGGACGGCGCGCCGTGGTCACCGGCGGCGCGTCCGGGATCGGGGTCGAGACCGCCCGCGCCCTCGCCGGGGCCGGGGCCGAGGTCACCCTCGCGGTGCGCGACACCGCGGAGGGCGAGCGGGTGGCCGCGGAGCTCACGGGGGCGGTCCACGTGGCGCCCCTCGACCTGGCCGACCAGGCCTCGGTGCGCAAGTTCGCCGAGGCGTGGGAGGGGCCGCTGCACATCCTGGTGCACAACGCCGGGGTCATGGCCCGCCCGCTCGGCCGCTCGCCCGAGGGCTGGGAGCTGCAGTTCGCCACCAACCACCTCGGTCACTTCGCGCTCGCCACCGGCCTGCTGCCGGCGCTGCGGGCCGCGCACGGCGCGCGGGTCGTGTCGGTGTCCTCCAGCGCGCACATGTTCTCGCCGGTGGTGTTCGAGGACATCCACTTCGAGCACCGCGCGTACGAGCCCTGGTCGGCCTACGGGCAGTCGAAGACGGCCAACATCCTCTTCGCGGTCGAGGCGACCCGGCGCTGGTCCGGCGACGGGATCTTCGTCAACGCGCTGCACCCCGGCTCGATCCGGACCAACCTGCAGCGGTACGTCGACCCCGCCGACCTGCAGCGCCTGCGCGAGCGGATCCCGGGCACCGTGGCGCAGTTCAAGACCGTCGAGCAGGGCGCCGCCACGTCGGTGCTGCTCGCCGCCTCGCCGCTGCTGGACGCGGCCGGCGGGAAGTACTTCGAGGACTGCAACGAGGCCGGTCCGCACCTGCCGGACACCCGCACCGGGGTCGAGTCGTACGCCCTGGACCCCGCGGCCGCCGAGCGCCTGTGGGACGTCAGCGTCAAGGAGGTGCAGCGATGAGCAGCTTCGGGTTCGAGTCCACCGCGGCCGAGGTCCTCGCGGGCGTCGACCTGGCCGGCCGCCGCGCGGTCGTCACCGGCGGCGCGTCCGGGATCGGGGTCGAGACCGCCCGCGCCCTCGCCGGGGCCGGGGCCGAGGTCACCCTCGCGGTGCGCGACACCGCGGCGGGCGAGCGGGTGGCCGCGGAGCTCACGGGGGTGGTCCACGTGGCGCCCCTCGACCTGGCCGACCAGGCGTCCGTGCGGGCGTTCGCCGACGCGTGGGACGGCCCCCTGCACATCCTCGTGAACAACGCCGGCGTGATGGCCTCGCCGCTCGGGCGCACCCCGGAGGGCTGGGAGCTGCAGTTCGCGACCAACCACCTCGGGCACTTCGCGCTCGCCGCCCGGCTGCTGCCGGCGCTGCGGGCCGCGGGCGGGGCGCGCGTGGTCGCGGTCAGCTCGACCGCGCACCTGCGCTCGCCCGTGGTGTTCGAGGACATCCACTTCGAGCGGCGCGAGTACGAGCCGTGGCTGGCCTACGGGCAGTCGAAGACGGCCGACGTGCTCTTCGCGGTCGAGGCGGACCGGCGCTGGTCCGGCGACGGCATCCGGGTCAACGCCCTCAACCCGGGCGGCATCCGCACCAACCTGCAGCGCCACGTCGACGTCGACGAGCTGGTGCGGACCGCGACGGCGGCCAACGGCGGGGTGCCGATCCGGTGGAAGACCCCGGAGCAGGGCGCGGCGACCTCGGCGCTGCTGGCCGGCTCGCCGCTCGCCGACGGCGTCGGCGGGCGATACTACGAGGACTGCCACGAGGCCGAGCCCAACCGCCCCGGCACGCGGACCGGGGTGGCCGCCTACGCCCTCGACCCGGAGGCCGCGGCCCGGCTCTGGGATCTGTCCACCACCGCCACCCGCGCCGCCGCCTCCGCAAGCTCCGGCGGCGACGCGACAGAGCTGAGCCCATGGTGAGCGGCCCCTCCGCTCCGCTCCGGACCGCTCACATCACGTTGTAGCGGCTCAGCGGCTCGACCAGCTCCCGCTCCTCGTACGACAGGTGCGACAGCAGTGTGTCGGTGAGCAGGTCGACCGCGGAGCGCACCGCGACGATGCCCTCGGGCTTGGAGACCATCGCCACCAGCGCCTGGTCGACCCGCTCGAGGACCTCGGCGATCACGTGGTGCTCCGCCTCGAGGCGGTCGACGACCGGCACCAGCCCGGGGTCGGCCGCCCGCAGGCGCGGGAACAGGCTCAGGTCCTCGATCGTGTGGTGGGTCGTGACCACGCGGCAGTAGCTCTCGCAGTACGTGCCAAGGGTCCAGTTGTTCTGCCGCATCGCCATCGTGTTGATCATCGAGCGGGCCCGGCCGAGGTCCATCGCGCCGGCCGCGACCTGCTCGACGAGATCCTGCAGCTGGGCCAGCTCCTCACGCAGATGATTGTGTACGTCGATGAGGTGCTGGCCCGACGCCCGCTGGCGGGCGCTGTAGCGCACGGCGAGGTCGCTCGCCGGGCCGGTCGGGCGTTCGGACTCGTCCCAGGGCCGCTCGCTCGAGCGCCGGGTGCCGTCGTCGGGCGTCGGCGTCGCGAGGGTCTCGTTGTGGGCGCGGACCTCGATCGGCGCCGGTGCGGGCTCCGGGGGTACCACCGCCGCGGTTGTCCCGGGGTGGGTGCGCTCGGCCGCGACGAGCTCGCGCACGGCCGGCACCACCTCCAGCGCGAAGCGCTCCAGGTCGCTGTCGCCGCCGGCCTGGGCCATGAGGATGAACGCGCTCATGCCCTCGGTGACCGCCAGCTCGGCGAGCTGCTCCACCCACACCTTCGGCGGGCCCTGGAGGAACTCGCGGCCGTCGCCGCGGAAGGTGCCGGCGATGTTGTACAGGCGGCGCACGTCCCGGGGTCGCCGGCCCGCCGCGTCCGCGGCCTCGTCGATGCGCCGGTTGGACTCGGCGAGCTGCTCCGGCGGCACGTACGGCGAGCTGGGCAGCCACCCGTCGGCGAGCCGGCCGGTGAGCGCGAGCGCCCGCGGCTTGATCGCGCCGACCCAGATGCCGATGTCGTGCGCCGCGCCGGGGCCGGGGTGCGCGCCCTGGAGCCGGTAATGCTCGCCGTCGACGCGGGCCGAGCGCTCGTCGCTCCACAGCGCCCGGATGACCGCGATCGCCTCCTCCAGGGCCTTGAGCGCCTCGCCGCCGGTGCGCCGCGGTCCGCCCATGCCCTCGATCGCGTCCCAGAACGCGCCCGCGCCCAGGCCGAGCTCGACCCGGCCGCCGGTGAGCAGGTCGAGGCTCGCCGCGGCCCGGGCCAGCACCGCGGGCGGGCGCAGCGGCAGGTTGACGACGTTCGGGAACACCGTGATCCGCTCGGTGTGCGCGGCGATGACCGACAGCTGCGTCCAGGAGTCGAGGAAGCGGGCCTGGTACGGGTGGTCCTGCAGGCTCGTCATGTCGAGGCCGAGCTCCTCGGTGCGCACCGCGAGCCGCAGCGCCTCGGCGGCGTTGGCGGCCTCGGCGGGCAGGAAGGTCCCGAAGCGCAGGTCGTGGCCGTAGTCGGTCATGCAGATAATCTTTCGTGCAGAAGGTTCACGGGCAAAGCTTAGCGAACTCCTCGATCACGTCCAAGTGTGCGGGGGTGAGGCCGCGCCGCGGGTCCGGCCGGATGAGCAGGGCCCGGTCGTCGCGCGTGAGCTCGTCGTAGAGCGGCCCGGGCTCCGGCACCTCGACGTCGTCGGTCCACACCAGCCGGCGACCCTCGCGCAGCACGGCCCGGGCCGCGGCGAGCTTGGCCACCGAGAAGTCCGGCACCTCGCCGAACGCCCGGTCCAGGCCCGGCAGCTTGAACAGCCGCTCGACCTCGCCGGGCCACGCGCACCACGTCGAGCACCAGCGCACCTCGACCACGCCGTCGCCGTGCAGGCGGCGGATGCGCTGCACGAGGCCCGGGGCCCAGCGCAGCTTCCACTCCGCGCCTAGGGCGTGCGCGCGGCCCTGGAACGGCGCGGCGCCCCAGCCCGGGCGCTTGACATTGATGACCCCGTCGACGTCGAGCAGCCACACCGGCGCTGCGTCCTGCATGGAAGGAAGGTACCGCGACGGCCGCGATAAATACATTGTGCGCGGCGCGGGGAATGCGTAACGTATTCATCAGCACCGGGAAGAACGATCGGAAGAAGGAGGAAGCCATGCAGCGGCGCCGCGAACTCGAAGCCAAGCACGCCATGGGCGGCCTGGTCCTTCCGGTCGCCGGTTATGCCTGTCTGAACGGCGATAACACCTCCGGTCGGTGGAGCGGCTGACAGCCTGTCAGCGACGCCTCCGCCGCCCACCCCACCGGGGACCGGGCGGCTTTTTCGTACCCTTTCGCCACCATTCAATTCTGCGCGCCCTCGTGCATTCGTTCGTTTTGACAAATACACAGTGGATGGCACACGCAAATGGGCTCGTGGCGCAGCGGTAGCGCATCGGTCTGGCAGACCGACGGTCAGCGGTTCAAATCCGCTCGGGTCCACTTTTGCCGTCGTAGCTCAGTGGTAGAGCAAGGCCCTGTCGAGGCCGAGGCCGCCGGTTCGAACCCGGTCGACGGTGCGCAGTTTGTAGTGATCATGCGGTTGTAGCTCAGTCCGGTCAGAGCGCCGCCTCGCCATGGCGGAGGCCCCGGGTTCGAATCCCGGCTGCCGCTCCACACGCCCTCGTGGCCCAACAGGCAGAGGCACGACGTTGAGGACGTCGACGGTGCGCGTTCGAATCGCGCCGGGGGCACTGGTTCGCGTGTGACACGGCGCGGTGGACGAATGGGAAGAGTCACCGGGTTTTCACCCCGGAACGTTGCGGGTTCGAGTCCCGTCCGCGCTTCGACGTGCCGCTAGCTCAACGGGTAGAGCAGCCGACTCTTAATCGGCGTGTTCGGGGTTCGAGTCCCCGGCGGCGCACTTGCAGGGTGGAGGAGTTCGGTCGTCCTCGCCGGTCTCATAAGCCGGAAACCGCGGGTTCGAATCCCGCCCCTGCCTCTACGTTCCGATGTCGCCCAACCGGCAGGGCAGACGGCTGTTAACCGTCCAGGTCCCGGTTCGAATCCGGGCATCGGAGCCACCATCGCACCACCGCGACGGGGCCGGCCGCGTTCTAACGGGGGGCCGGCCGGTCCCGTCCCTCGCGGGCGCGCCGACGCTGGAGAGTCGGGACTGGCCGTAACCCAGTTGCAAGCGCTCAGGGGGTTCGAATCCCTCCGCCCGCACCTCGCCTTCGTAGCTCAGCGGAGAGAGCATCAGGTTCCGAACCTGAAGGCCGCTGGTTCGAATCCAGCCGGAGGCGCGCACGGCCATATGCCCGAGTGGTCAAGGGGCTCGCCTGCAAAACGAGACATGCCGGTTCGAATCCGGCTATGGCCTCTCAACGCGTGTTGCCATCCACTGTGGACCGTCCACCGCAGGCGGAGCGTCGGCTGCTCGGCCGCCCCTCATAAGGGCGGAGTGCCCGGATCGACACCGGGGCCTGCGACAAACCCTCCCGCTCAGTCGTCGTCGTCCCGCCGGTCCTTCTTTTCCTGCTCCTCGTCCTTGTCGCGCTGGATCGCCAGCTCCAGGGCGAGCACCGCGCACAGGACCAGCAGGTGGTTCTCGCCGTCGGCGATGTTCACCGCGTAGCTGTCGTGGATGCTCAGCCAGCGCTTGGAGACCTGGGCCACCTCGCGGTCGCCGCGCTCCACCGTGAACTCGTGGTCGAAGAGGTCGCCGGACATGGTGAGGTCGTCCGGGCCCGGCACGTCGATGGTGAACTTCTCGCGGAACGGCGTGAAGAGCTTCTTGCGCACCTCGCCGGCCTCCTCGCCGCCGATCTCGATCTGGTACGTCGGGCGCAGCGCGATCAGCTTGCGGCGCACGGAGGCCACCTCGTTGCCGGACGGGTCCTCGATGACGAGCCGGTCGCGCAGGCTCAGCACCTTGCCGTCGACGTGCAGGACCTTGCGCCCGTGGTCGTCGGTGACGTCGAAGTCGTCGCCGACGTCGAAGAAGCGCTCCTTGATGACATACATGCGTCAATTGTCGGCCCGCGGCGCCACTCCCGCCCGGCTCAGCCCCGGCGGGCCAGGACCAGGAAGCCGCGCAGGTCGAGCACCGTGCCGCCGCCGAGCGCGTCAAGCGTCGCGGCGAGGACCTCCAGGGTGTGCTCCTGCGCGGCCGGGCTCTTGGCGCGGAACGGCCCGAACGTGCGCACCAGCCGCAGGTACGCCCCGGTGTCCATCGGCAGGGTCCGGCTCGTGGCGTGCCCGCGCACGTCGCCCCACAACCCGGACGCGAGGACGTCGGCGTGGACCCAGGCGTCGTCGCGTACCGCCGCGGGGGTCTGATCCACCGTCGCGAAGGCCGCGTCGAACGCCCGCGCGTGGGCGGGGTCGGCGTAGCCGTAGCGGTGGCCGAACACGGCGAGCGTGCCGCCGGGCCGCAGCGCGTCGAAACGCCAGCCGGTTGCGCCGCGCCGGGTCGAGCCAGTGCCACGCGAGGGCGCACCCGACGACGTCGGCGGGCCCGGCGCCGGCGTCCTCGAACGGCGCGACGAGCACGGTCGCCCCGGGAAAGCGCGGCCGCAGCCGGGCCGCCATCCGCGGGTCGGGCTCGACGCAGGTCAGGCGCCCGCCGAGGGCGTGCAGGACCGCGGTGCCCTTGCCGGTGCCGGCCCCGATCTCGAGCACGTCGCGCGGCGCCCGGCCGTGGTAGGCGGCGATGGCTTCGGCCAGCCCGGGCGCGTAGCCGGGCCGCGCGTCCTCGTAGACCTCCGCCACCTCGCCGAACCGCAGCCCTTCGTCCATGCCCCGACGATCCCATACGGCCTGCCGGCACCGTCTGAACCGGGCGGCAGGACGAACCTGAACGGCGAAGTTGTTCATGCGGCGATGTCCTAGCGTGACGGGATCATCTCGGGAGGTAACCGTATGGAGCTGAACGCCGCCGTCGCGCTGGTCACCGGGGCCGGGCGCGGGCTCGGGCTGCACATCGCGCGCGAGCTCGTCGCGCGCGGGGCCAAGGTCTACGCGACCGCGCGCAACCCCGCGGGGGTCGACGTGCCGGGGGCCGTCGTGCTGCCGCTCGACGTGACCGACCAGGCGTCCGTCGACGCCGCGGCCGCCGCCGCGTCCGACGTGACGCTGCTGGTGAACAACGCCGGGGTCGCGACGTTCACGAACCTCGTCGACGGCCCGCTCGACGACGTGCGGCTGGAGATGGAGACGCACTACTTCGGCACGCTGCGCATGGTGCGCGCGTTCGCGCCGGTGCTCGCGGCCGGCGGTGGCGGGGCCGTGGTCAACGTGCTGTCGGCGCTGTCGTGGGTGACGTACCTGCACGCGACCTCGTACAGCGCGGCGAAGGCCGCCGAGTGGAGCCTGACCAACGGCGTCCGCCTCGAACTCGCCGCGCAGGGGACGGTCGTGAGCGGGGTGCACCTCGGGGCGGCCGACACCGACATGATGCGCCAGTGGGACGTGCCCAAGCTCGCGCCGGAGTTCGTCGCGGCCGCGGTCGCCGACGGCATCGAGCGCGGCGACCTGGAGATCCTCGTGGACGACGCGGCGGTGCAGGCGAAGGCGGCCCTGGCCGCGGACGTCCGGATGGTGTACCCGCAGCTGGGTTGACGTCAGCTGGTCAGTAGGTCAGGAGAGCCTCGGCGCCGGCCGGGCGGTAGCCGGCGGCCTGGAAGGCGCGGACGCTGCGCGCGTTGCCCGGCGCCTGCTGGGCCCACACCGGCGCCCCGCCCGGCACCAGGTGCCGGGCCGCGGCCGCCAGGGCCCGGCCGAGCCCCCGGTGCCGCACGCGCTCGTCGACCTCGACGGCGGCCTCCCACCGGCCCGCCACCCCGCGCCCGAGCACCAGCAGCCCGCCGTCGGCGGACCAGACCCGCACGTCGTCGCGGTGGTGGCGGGCCCGCACCACCCGCGGATGGTCCGGGTCGCCGAGCTCGCGCAGGGCCAGGGGCGGCGGCCCGGGCCGGGCGGTGGCGACGGTCAGCAGGTCGATGGTGTCGGTCCGGCGGCCGGTGCGCCGCAGCAGCGCGGCCAGGAAGCGGGGGTGCATCGGGGCCGCGAGCTGGTCGCTGCCCGTCGCCGCGAGCTCGGCGCGCAGCCAGTCCGGGTCCTCGTCGACGAAGATCACGGAGTGCGCGGTGAACGCGATGACGCCGGCGTCGCGCGCGCTCGGCTGGGGCGTGAAGGTGACGCCGCCGTCCGCGGGGGGAAAACGGCCCGCGGCGGCGGCGTCGAGCAGGTCCGCCAGTGCTTCGCCCATCGGACCAGCCTGGCAGACGGGTGGTCAGAACGCGGCGATGGACACCGCGGTGTAGGCCGTGTCCGCGGCCGGGGGCGTGGTGAAGCGGGCGTTGGGCAGGTACAACCGGTGCCCGAACTGCGCGATCGTCGTCGGCACGTCGAAGCGCGGGTCGCTGCGCTGGGCCCGGACGCGGCCCGTCGTGCCGGCGCGGTCGAGCTCGAGCGCGACCACGGTGTTGTCGCGGTTCTGCACCACGTACAGCGTGCGCCCGGCCAGCCAGAGCCCGTCGCCGTTGACGAACGTGCGGCCGCCGGTGTCGATGCGGCGCGTGGCGCCGGTGCGCGGGTCGATGCGGAACAGCAGGCCGGTGTTGGACTGCACGGCGATCAGCGCCCGGCCGTCGGGCGTCGCGGCGATGCCGTTGAGGTTGTTGACGCCCGGCGTGAGCACGAAGTCGCCGGTGAGGGCGAGCGTCGTGAACGACTCCGGCAGCTCGGCGTGGCGGCCGTTCGTCACCTTGTACAGCACCGCCTGCCGCGAGTCGGTGAAGTACGCGGAGCCGTCGAGCAGGATGATCGGCCCGCGCGGGCACACTCCTGAGGAGAATGCGCCGCGCGGGCCGGACCGGATCGGACTACAGGAAGCGGTACGCCGTGCCGCCGCGCACCGGGGCGACGCGGATGCCGGCCGACGGGTTCGCCGCCTCGACCATCTTGCCGCCGCCGAGGTAGATGGCGACGTGCCCGGGCATGTGGATGACGTCACCCGGCATCCACTGCCCGGCCGGTACCTGCCGGCCCTTGGCCGCGATCTGCTCGCTCTGGTGCGGCAGCTTGATGCCGACCCGGGCGTACGCGGCCATCACCAGGCCGCTGCAGTCGTAGGCGTCGGGGCCCGCCTTCGCGTACACGTAGGGCTTGCCGACCTGCGCGAGCGCGAACGACACCACCGTGCCGGCGGCCCCGGAAGGGGGAGCGACCGACGTGGTGGTCTTCGACGACGTCGTGGACTTCGTGGTCTTGTTCTGCGAAGTCGTCGACTTCTTCTGCGTCGTCGTCTTGGTCTGCGCCGGGGCGGGCGGCGGGGCCGGGGCGACCGCCGCGTCGCGCACCGAGGCGGCGAGGCGGACGTACTGGTCGCGGTGGGCGCGGTCGACGCGCTCGTAGGCGGCGAGCAGGGCCTCCTGCTCGGCGAGCGTCGGAGCGGGCGAGCCCGGCTGGGCCGTCTCGGACGACTCCGTCTGCGTCGACGCGTGTGGTGCGGGTGGTGCGGGTTGGGCCGCGGCAGAGGCGGAAGGGCCGAGCCAGACGGCGGAAAGGGCAAGGGCAGCGGTGCCTGCTGCAATGCGGTGCAGCGGCTGGCGTGCGTTCAGTTCGGCTCCACGGTCGGCCCGGTGCACTCTCGCGTGTCTCGGGCGGAGGCGCCGCACGTGGTGGCCGGAGCTGACCCGAAGTACCGGGCGAAACGGTTGTTTTCGTACTGCCAGCCCCAAGCAGGGCCGTTCGCGACGCTAGGCCGGATGTGACGCGCCGGAACCCCCTCGTGACATTCCTCACCACCTATCTCACCCACACCTGGGTGGGTATCAACGGATTTGTCCGCACCGACCGGACAACCTTTTCCGGCCGTTGGGACGTCCCGGTTGCGCATCCCAGACCCGCCTGATTCGGGAGGCTTTACGCGCTTATGCGGCATTCATGGGTCTGGCCGCGGTACCGAGGGTCGCCGCCGTAGCCGCGACCCTCGTCGCGCTCGCCGCGTGCGGCACCCCCGGCGCCGAGAGCCCCGCCGCCGACCCCGGCTGCGCCCCCTACACCGCCTACCAGGGTCACCGCGGCAGCACCGTCACCGTCCGCTGCACCCCGCGCGCCAGCATCGGCGTGAGCCGGTGGGACGGCGAGGTGCCCATCGACGCCCTCATGCACGACGCCGACCAGGCCATGTACCCCGTGAAGACCGGCGGCAAGGGCCGCGTCTCGTTCTAGCTGTGCCCGGGGCCTCGCTAGATCGACACCCAGCCGTCGAAGCCGCTCGGGGACATGCAGTGCACCCGCTTCGCCAGGCGCAGCGACGGATCGGTCTCGTACCGCTTCGCCAGGCCCCGCTCCGCCGAGGCGTCCCCGCGGTCCGCGGCCAGCAGCAGCTCGGCCAGCTCGTCCGCCGTACGGTCGGTGATCGCCCCCCACTGGTCCCACAGCAGCGCCTCGTCGCCGTGGCGGTGGGCGACCTCCAGCAGCACCGAGTCGAGCAGGAACTGGTGGCCGTGGAACGGCAGCGCCGGGTCGACGCCGTAGCGGTCCGCGTCGATCAGCCCGCGCCGGTGCGCCGTCCACGCCTGCGCGGCGGTGATGAACTGCGGGAGGTCCGCGGTGTTGAACGGGTAATCTCCCGGCTCCAGCTGCGCGTCGGCGAGCACCCACCGCGTGCCGTTCCAGTACTCGGCGACGACATGGTCGTAGTTCCAGTCCTCGGCGAAGTACGGCGAGAACCCGACCCGGCTGCGCGCCGGCACCCCCCGCCGGCGCAGCGCCGCGATCGTGAGCAGCGTGAAGTCGCGGCAGCAGCCCAGCACCCGCTGCTCCACGGGCCGCGGCTCGCGCAGCGGCAGCGGGAACCGCCCCTGGTCGAGCTCCAGCATCCGGGCGACCCAGCGCGAGTCGATCTCGGCGAGCCGCCCCCCGTCGAACGCGATCCCGGACGCCCGGTAGTGCACGACCAGGTTGCGCACCACCGCCATCAGCCCGGGCACGTCGGTGGGCAGCTCGTCAAGGAGCTCGCCGAACCGGCCGGGGTCGCTGAAGCGCGACTGCTCGCGGTACCGCTGCAACATAAAAATGAACCTAGCAACTCCCGAGCATGATCCGCCCTAGCGCGGCGTGGGCGCGGACGGCCGGGTGGGTCGGGCCGTAGTCGGCCGCGGCCGGCAGACCGTCCGCGAACAGGCTGTACACCACGGCCGGGGTGCCGTCCTCCGCGAAGAAGACGCCGGCCTCGTGCCGGGCCGCGCCGCGGGTGTCGCGGTCCGCGCCGTGCTTCGTGGCCACGCGGGCGCGGGCCGGGCCGGACAGGTCGCGGCGCACGCCGTCGTGGTAGCCGGCCGCCGCGCGCAGCACGCCCAGCATGAACGCGCTGCTCTGCGGGCTCAGCAGCGTGCCCGCGGCCAGGCGCGCGAGCAGGTCGTGGGTCTCGCGCGCGGTCGTGTCGCCGAGGAAGAAGCGGGCCGGGTCGGCGGTGGGCTCGACACGGGTGCGGGCGAACCCCAGCGAGGCGAGGATCTCGTTGACCTCCGGGCCCGGGACGAGCCGCCCGCACAGGCGCACCGCGGTGTTGTCGGACACGAGCAGCAGCGCCGTGAGGACGCCCGCGACCGTGAGCTCGTCGCCGTGGACGGGCTGCAGATGGTACAACCCGGAACCGCCGATGACGTCGGCTCTTTCGAGGCGCACGCGCCGGCCCGGATCCAGCTCGCCGCGGTCGGCCTTGGCCAGCAGGGCGCAGGCGAGGGCCAGTTTCTGGATGCTGTACCCCTTGATGAGCCGCTCGTCGTCGTCCTCGACCGCGACGGTGGACCCGAGGGTGATCCGGGCGTGCCAGTCCCCGCCCGCGCGGCGCTTCTGCCGTGCGTACGCCCGGCGGACGTGAACGAGGGCCATCATCGGCAGTTTAGGGTTCCTGCCATGGACGTCGTGGCCGCGCTGCAGGAACACCTGGACCGGCTCACGTTCGCCGACCGCGGCACCGACGAGGTCACCGAGCTGCTCATCGCCGCGACCGTCGAGTGGGCGACGGCCTCGGGCTGGCGCGCGTACCGCCGGGCGCGCAGTGTCGTGCCGCTGCCCCCGCCGTACGAGCAGCAGTTCTCCGTCGTCGACGTCGGCGTCGCCCGGCCGTCCGCGCCGCCGCTCGTCATCGAGGTGGACCACGCCGACCGGAGGCGCACCCTGGACAAGCTCGCCGCCGAGGCGGCCGCCGGGCGCGAGGCGCTGTGGGTGCGGTGGGGGTCGGGCCGCCTGACGGTACCGCCGCCGCCGATCCGCCTCGTCCCGTTCCCGGTCATCTCGCGCCGCGGCCCGTCGGGCGCGCGGGTGCATTCGCACACAGCGAACACGAACCGGCCCGCGCCGGCGCACACGACACCGCAGGGCTCGTACAGCATTGTGCCCATGGACCCCGACATCGACCTCGTGCTGCGCGCCTACGCCGCCTTCGCCGCGGGCGACATCGCCGCCGCCGTGCGCGACCTCGCCCCCGACGTGGTGTGGATCGAGCCCGACGAGTTCCCCGACGGCGGCCGCCACGACGGGCGCGCAGCGGTCGCCCGGTACCTGCAGGCGTCCTACGACAGCTGGCGCGAGCTGCACTCGTCGCCGGCGGCGGCGCGCGCCGGGGACTCCATCGTCGTCGTGCACCGCGTGCACGGGGTGCTGGCCGACGGTACCGAGCACACGGCCGTGGCCACGGACGTCTTCACGGTGGTGGAGGGGCGCGTGGTGCGGATGGAGGCTCAGGCGGGCGGCTGAGCGGCGAACAGCTCCCCGAAGATCGGCATCGGGTCCAGGCTCGCGGGCAAGACGGTCCGGAACCGTCACTCTCCGCCGGCCACCGCCTCTGCGGCCTTGCGCAGGCCCTCGGCCTCCATCCGGATGTATCTACGGATCAGGCTGCCGTAGAAGACGGTTACCGCCCTGGCCAAGGGGCCCGCGAAGGACAAGGTCAGCTCGGCCGTGCACGTTCCGTCGCCGTTGTCGACGGCCCAGTGGCCGCCGATGTTGTGTACGCCCGGGACCGAGGACGAGGACCACTCGAAGCCGTTGGAGTCGACCCTCGTCACCGTCCAGGTGCCCGGGCGCAGCTTCGGCTGGGTCACCACCACGGTCTCGCCCGTCGTCAGGGGGCCCGTCGCCTTGCGGTCCACATGGGACACCGACGCGGTCCAGGACGGCCAGTCCTGGACCGCCTTCATGATGTCGCCGGCCACCGTTGCCGGGGCCGCGATCGTGATGGTGTCGCGGAAATCCACGCTCATGAGGGCAGCGTACGACCCGCCGGAACTAACCGAGCTTGAGCCACAGGGCGCCCAGCGGCGGGATCCGGATCTCGGCCGACGCCGGCAGGCCGTTGTGCGGCTGCCCCGTCGCCTCCACCGAGCCCATGTTCCCCACGCCCGAGCCGCCGTAGACGTCCGCGTCCGTGTTCAGGATCTCCAGCCAGCGGCCCGTGAACGGCAGGCCGATGCGGTAGCCGTAGTGCGGGTGCGCCGCGAAGTTCACCACCACCGCCACGACCGAGCCGTCGCCGCCCCAGCGCAGGTACGAGAACACGTTGCCGCCCGAGTCCTCGTTGTTGATCCAGCGGAAGCCGTCCGGCGTGATGTCCTGGCTCCAAAGGGCCGGCGTGCGGCGGTACGCCGCGTTGAGGTCGCGCACCAGGTGCTGCAGGCCGCCGCGCAGCGGGTCCTGCACCAGGCCCCAGTCCAGGCCGCGCTCCTCGCTCCACTCCTGCTCGTCGCCCAGCTCGCAGCCCATGAAGAGCAGCTGCTTGCCGGGGAAGGACCACATGTACGCCAGCAGCGCCCTCGCGTTGGCGATCTTCTTCCACAGGTCGCCGGGCATCTTGCCCACGAGCGAGCCCTTGCCGTGCACGACCTCGTCGTGGCTGATCGGCAGGACGTAGTTCTCGCTCCACGCGTAGACGGTCGCGAACGTCATCTGGTTGTGGTGGTACTGGCGGTAGATCGGGTCCTTCGCGACGTACGTCAGCGTGTCGTGCATCCAGCCCATGTTCCACTTGAAGCCGAAGCCGAGGCCGCCGGAGTCGGTCGGGCGGGTGACGCCGAGCCAGGCCGTCGACTCCTCGGCGATCATCATGATGCCGGGGTGGTGCTTGTAGACGGTCGCGTTCGCCTCCTGCAGGAAGGAGATCGCGTCGAGGTTCTCCCGGCCGCCGTACTGGTTCGGCGCCCACTGCCCGTCCTCGCGGGAGTAGTCCAGGTACAGCATCGAGGCTACGGCGTCGACCCGCAGCGCGTCGGCGTGGAACTCCTCGCACCAGTACAGGGCGTTGGCGACGAGGAAGTTGCGCACCTCGCTGCGGCCGAAGTCGAAGATGAGCGTGCCCCAGTCCGGGTGCTCGCCGCGGCGCCAGTCGCCGTGCTCGTACAGCGGCGTCCCGTCGAACCGGGCCAGCGCCCACGAGTCCTTGGGGAAGTGCGCGGGCACCCAGTCGAGGATGACGCCGATGTCGGCCTGGTGGAGCTTGTCGACCAGGTGGCGGAACTCGTCCGGCGAGCCGAAGCGCGCGGTCGGGGCGTAGTAGCCGGTGACCTGGTAGCCCCAGGAGCCGCCGAACGGGTGCTCCATGACGGGCAGGAACTCCACGTGCGTGAAGCCCATGTCCTTGACGTACTCGGTGAGCTGGTCGGCGAGCTCCAGGTAGGACAGGCCGGGCCGCCACGAGCCCAGGTGCACCTCGTAGATGCTGACCGGCTCCTCGTGTGTGCGGCGCTCGGCGCGCGCGGCGATCCAGTCGGCGTCCTTCCAGTCGTACGCCGAGCTGTAGACGACGCTCGCGGTGGCCGGCGGGAGCTCGGTGTGCTGGGCGAGCGGGTCGGCCTTCTCCACCCAGTCGTTGTCGGGGGTCAGGAGCCGGAATTTGTACTTCTGGCCGGCGCCCGCGTCCGGGACGTACAGCTCCCACACGCCGCTGCCGCCGAGCGAACGCATCGGCAGCCCGTCGTGCGCGCCCCAGCCGGTGAAGTCGCCGACGACCCGCACACCGCGGGCGTTGGGCGCCCACACCGCGAACGCGACACCGCCGGGGCGCACCTGGGCGCCGAGGACGGTCCACAGCCGCTCGTGCCGGCCCTCCTGGATGAGGTGCAGGTCGAGGTCGCCGAGGGTCGGCAGGTGCCGGTACGGGTCGTCGGTCAGCGTGCCGTCGGCGTCGATGCGGTAGTCGCTGACGACCCCCGGCACCTCGACCTCGAACACCCCTTCGCCGTGCACCTGGGTCATCGGGTAGCGCTCGCCGTCGACGACGGCGGCCACGTCCGCGGCACCGCGGCGTACGGCCCGGATGACTGTCACGTCCGGGCCGGGGTGCGCGCCGAGGATGCCGTGCGGGTCGTGGGACCGGCCGGCGATGAGGTCGTCGAGATTCATAGGAGTGCTCACCTTGTCGTCAGGTCGGAACCGTTCAGCATGCGCTCGATCGACTGCAGGGGGATCCGCAGCCAGCCCGGCCGGTGCCGAGCCTCGTACGCGCTCTCGTAGACCGCCTTGTCCAGCTCGTAGGCGCGCAGCAGCGCACGGTCGTCGCGCGGGTCGTACCCGGCGGCGGCAGCATAGCCGTCGCAGAATGCGTCCCGGTTACGGTCGACCCACTGCCGGGCCCGGCGGGCGAGCTCCTCGTCGTCCTCCTGGCCGAGCAGGAGCTGGAAGGCGGCGTACTCGTAGGAGCGCAGCATGCCGGCGACGTCCCGCAGTACCGAATCCGGCTTCAGACGCTCTTCCACCGCCACTCCGGGCTCACCCTCGAAGTCGATCAGCAACCACGACTCGGGGGTCCGCAGGACCTGGCCGAGGTGCAGGTCGCCGTGGATGCGCTGGGTGCGCACCGGCTCCTCGCCGGCGGTGCGCAGCATGGCGGCGATCTGGCCGGCCAACGGCTCGAGGTCGGGCACGACGCGCATGGCGCTGTCGAGGCGGGCCAGCATCGACTCGACCGGCGGGGGAGCGCTCTGCGTGGCCAGCTCGGCGGCGAGGGTACCGTGCACGTGCGCGACGGCCTCGCCGAGCCGGTTGGACTCGCTGGCGAAGTCGCCGCCGACCTCGTCGGGGTTCAGGTCGTGCTCGGCGTACAGGTCGCGGGCGCTGGTGGTGGCCATCGCCCAGCCCTCGGCGGAGTTCTGCGCGTACTCCGTCACCATCGCCAGGGCCAGGTGCTCACCCTCGGGGGTGGTGCTCTCGATCGCGCCCAGCAGCCGGGCCACGTTGGGGCAGCCGGCCCGGGCGAGCACGCGGTTGAGCTCGAGGTCGGGGTTCACCCCGGCGGTGACGCGGCGGAACGCCTTGAGGATCGCGGCGCTGTCGAAGACGACGGACGTGTTGCTCTGCTCGGCGCCGGAGATGCGGGCGGGCGCGTCGACCGGCAGCGCCACCCCGGGCTCGGGCACGAACCGGACCCCGTCGACGACCGCGCCGGTGTCGATGAGCGCGAGGACGCGCTGGGCCGAGTGCTCGTCGTAGAGGGCGTCGGAGGCGGTGCGGTCGCCGTCGGCGCCGATGAGGGCGGCCGCGGACAGCTCCGCGGCGACGTCGAGGTTCCAGCCGATGAAGACCTGGTACCGCTCCGAGCCGCCGTCCTCGTAGTGGGCGTCGAGCAGCACGTGGTCGAGCCCGTCGGGCAGGTGCGTCACGACGGCGGGCTCGGCCTTCGTGAGGGTGCGGGTGCGCCCCGCGTACCACCGCTGATGCGGCAGCCAGTCGGTGTACGGCAGAGAAGTCATGGCCATCCTCATTGCCTGTGCTATCAGCTCTGCTCGACCGGTGCGGTCAGCTGGAACCAGTAGAAACCGTGCCCCGGGAGGGTCAGCAGGTACGGCAGCTGACCGACCGGCGGGAACTGGACGTGCCCCGTGAGCTCGATGGGTGTGTAGCCCGCCCAGTTCTGCAGGTTCAGCTCGATCGGCTGAGGGAACCGCGACAGGTTGTTCACGCACAGCACGACGTCTTCGCCGTGTATGCGCACGAACGCCAGGATCGAAGGGTTGGAGCCGCCCAGCTCGCGGAACTCGCCGGCGGCGAACGCCTCGTGGCGGCGGCGGACCTGCAGCATCGTGCGGGTCCAGTTGAGTACGGAGGTGGAGTTCTCCTTCTGCGCCTCGACGTTGACGGCCTGGTAGCCGTAGACGTGGTCCTGGATCGCCGGCAGGTAGAGCCGGCCCGGGTTGGCCTGGGAGAAGCCGGCGTTGCGGTCCGGGGTCCACTGCATCGGGGTGCGCACGCCGTCGCGGTCGCCGAGCCAGATGTTGTCGCCCATGCCGATCTCGTCGCCGTAGTACAGCACCGGCGAGCCGGGCAGCGACAGCAGCAGGGCGGTGAACAGCTCGATCTGGTTGCGGTCGTTCTCCAGCAGCGGGGCCAGCCGGCGCCGGATGCCGACGTTGGCGCGCATGCGCGGGTCCTTGGCGTACTCCGCGTACATGTAGTCGCGCTCCTCGTCGGTGACCATCTCCAGGGTCAGCTCGTCGTGGTTGCGCAGGAAGATGCCCCACTGGCAGTTGCCGGGGATCTGCGGGGTGTGGGCCAGGATCTCCGAGATCGGGAAGCGCGACTCGCGCCGCACCGCCATGAAGATGCGCGGCATGAGCGGGAAGTGGAACGCCATGTGGCACTCGTCGCCATCGCCGAAGTACTCCACGACGTCGGCCGGCCACTGGTTGGCCTCGGCGAGCAGGACCCGGCCCGGGAACTCGTCGTCGACGACCTTGCGGCAGCGGCGCAGGAACTCGTGCGTCTCCGGCAGGTTCTCGCAGTTGGTGCCCTCGGCCTCGAACAGGTACGGCACCGCGTCGAGCCGGAAGCCGTCGATGCCCAGGTCCAGCCAGAACCGCAGCACGTCGACCATCTCGCGCTGGACGTCAGGGTTGGCGTAGTTGAGGTCGGGCTGGTGGGAGAAGAACCGGTGCCAGAAGAACTGCCGCCGCACCGGGTCGAACGTCCAGTTGGACTCCTCGGTGTCGACGAAGATGACCCGGGCGTCGCTGTAGGCCTTGTCGGTGTCGGACCACACGTAGTAGTCGCCGTAGGGGCCGTCGGGGTCGCGCCGGGACTCCTGGAACCACTGGTGGGAGTCCGAGGTGTGGTTCATGACCAGGTCGGTGATGACCCGGATGCCGCGCTTGTGGGCCGCGTCGAGGAGGTCGACGAAGTCCTCGACGGTGCCGAACTCGGGCAGGACCTTGTAGAAGTCCCGGATGTCGTACCCGCCGTCGCGCAGCGGCGAGTCGTAGAACGGCGGCAGCCACAGGCAGTCCACGCCGAGCCACTGCAGATAGTCGAGCTGGCCGATGAGCCCCTTGAGGTCCCCGGCGCCGTCCGCGTTGGAGTCGGCGAAGGCGCGCACCAGTACCTCGTAGAAGACCGCCCGCTGAAACCAGCGCTCCTCGGCGGGCAGTCCCCGCGCGTGGCCGAAGTCGCTTGACGACGGGTGCTCGACTGCATCGCTCATGCTGTACCCACCTTGCCTACCCGCGCCGTCACCGGTTGTTCACCGGTGGCGGTGCACCGTGAACACATGCGCCGGCTCGTAGTAGGGGTCGAGCCGGACCGCATTGTGCTGTCCCCAGTCGAACGTCGCGCCGGTGACCTCGTCGCGCACCGTGAACCGCTCGTGCCAGTCGAAGCCCAGCGCGGGCATGTCCAGCGTCGTGTTACCCCACTGCACGTTGTGCGAATCCAGCGACACGATGACGAGGACGGTGTCGTCGGTCTGCGGGTCGCGCTTGGACCAGCACAGGACCTGCTCGTTGTCGATGCCGTGGAACACGGTGTTGCGCAGCCGTTGCAGCGCCTTGTGCTCGCGGCGCACGGCGTTGAGCCGGCGCAGGTAGGGCGCGAGCGACTCGCCGTTGCGCTCGGCGGCCTCCCAGTCGCGGGGGCGCAGCTGGAACTTCTCGTTGTCCAGGTACTCCTCGGCGCCCGGGCGCGGCAGGTGCTCGAAGAGCTCGAAGCCGGCGTACATGCCCCAGGAGGGGCTCAGCAGCGCGGCGAGCACGGCGCGGATCTTGAACATCGGCGGGCCGCCGTGCTGCAGGTGCTCGGGGAGGATGTCGGGCGTGTTCGGCCAGAAGTTGGGGCGCATGTAGTCGGCGGCCGCGATGAGCTGCTCGACGTACTCGCGGATCTCCCAGCCCAGGACGCGCCAGGTGAAGTACGTGTACGACTGCGTGAACCCGATCTTGCCCAGCCCGTGCATCATCGCCGGGCGGGTGAAGGCCTCGGCGAGGAACAGCACGTCGGGGTCGGCCGCCTTGACCTCGCCGATTATCCAGTGCCAGAAGCCGACCGGCTTGGTGTGCGGGTTGTCGACCCGGAAGATCTTCACGCCCTGCGCGACCCAGTGCAGGACCACGCGCAGCACCTCGGCGCGGATGCCCTCGGGGTCGTTGTCGAAGTTCAGCGGGTAGATGTCCTGGTACTTCTTCGGCGGGTTCTCGGCGTAGGCGATGGAGCCGTCGGCGCGGGTGGTGAACCACTCCGGGTGCTCGGTGACCCACGGGTGGTCGGGCGCGCACTGCAGGGCCAGGTCCATGGCGATCTCGACGCCGGCCCGGTGCGCCTCGGCGATGAACGCCCGGAAGTCGTCCAGGGTGCCGAGGTCGGGGTGGATGGCGTCGTGGCCGCCCTCGGCCGCGCCGATCGCCCACGGCGAGCCGATGTCCTCGGGACCGGCGACCAGGGTGTTGTTCGGGCCCTTGCGGTTGACCCGGCCGATGGGGTGGATCGGCGGGAGGTACACCACGTCGAAGCCCATGTCCGCGACCTGCGCCAGGCGCGGGGTGGCGGAGGCGAACGTGCCGTGCTTGACCGGCTTGCCGCGCTCGTCGACGACGGCGCCCTCGGAGCGCGGGAAGAACTCGTACCAGGCCGAGAACAGCGCCCGCTCCCGGTCGCACCACAGCGGCAGCGCCTCGGCGCGGGTCACCTGCTGGCGCAGCGGGTGCCGCCACAGCACGTCGGTGAGGCCCAGCGCCGGCGAGACCCGCGCGAACAGCGGGATGCCGGCGTCGTCGAGGGCGCCGGCCGCGCCGACCACCCGGCCGCGCTCCTGCTCGGGCATCCCCGCGGCCGCCTCGCGCAGCAGCGCCGCGCCCTCGGCCAGGTCGTTGGCGAGGTCCTCGAGGCCCTGCCCGGCGGCGATCTTCTTGGACACGGCGCTGTGCCAGGTGAGGTACGGGTCGCTGAACGCCTCGATCGCGAACTGCCAGGCGCCGACCGCGTCGGGGCGCATCTCCCCGAGCCAGGAGTCGGTGCCGGCCGGGCCGGGCCGCAGCCGGTTGAACGGCTGCTCCGTGCCGTCGGGCGCGATGAGCACGACGTTGCACCCCATCATCGCGTGGCCCTCGCGGTACGACACCGCCGAGACCGGCACCGCCTCGCCGACGACCGCCTTGGCCGCGAAGCGACCGCCCTCGATCTGCGGGGACACCTGTTCGATGGGGAACCGCTGGCCGACCCCGACCGCCGGCGCGTGGAAGAACGCGGCCGGCGACTCGGCCGTCTCCTGGGGCCGCACCGGCTCCTCGGACAGGGCGAGCTCCGTCTCGGTCGGCTTGGTGGTCGCGATCTCGGTCTTGAGCGCCTCGGGGGGATTGCCCATGATCCTCACCGTATCGAATTGTCGGGGTGGCTGCAGGGTGAAGCTACGGCTCGACCCGTTGTCCCTTGCCGATGACCACGATGCCACCCTCCGAGACGGTGAACCGCTGCCGGTCGCGCTCGAGGTCGACGCCGATCTCGGCCCCCTCGGGCACGATCACGTTCTTGTCCAGGATGGCGTTACGCACCACGGCGTGTCGCCCGATGTCGACGCCCTCCATGAGTACCGAGCCCTCGACGTGGGCCCACGAGTGCACCTTCACGTTCGGGGAGACCACCGAGTTCTCCACCAGCGAGCCGGAGATGACCGCGCCGGGGGAGATCATCGAGCCGATCGCCCGGCCGACCCGCTCGCCCCAGCCGTGCACGAACTTCGCCGGCGGCCACGGGCTGTTGCCGGTGTAGATCGGCCAGTCGAAGTTGTACAGGTTGAAGATCGGCTGCACGTTGATGAGGTCCATGTTGGCCTCGTAGTAGGAGTCCAGCGTCCCGACGTCGCGCCAGTAGCCCCGGTCCCGCTCCGACACGCCCGGCACCACGTTCGTGCTGAAGTCGTACACGGCGGCGTCGTTCTTCTCCACGAAGTACGGGATGATGTTGCCGCCCATGTCGTGCTTGCTGGCCGCGTCCTGCGCGTCGCGGGTCACCGCGTCGATGAGCGCGTCGGTGGTGAACACGTAGTTGCCCATCGACGCGAAGATCTCGTCGGGGCTGTCGGGCAGGCCCCGGGCGTCCTTGGGCTTCTCCCGGAAGGCGCTGATCTGCCGGCTGTTGCTGACCCCACCGCGACTCTCGCCGACCTCGATCACCCCGAACTGGTCGGCGGTGGACAGCGGTTGGCGGATGCCGGCCACCGTGGCCGCCGCCCCGGACTCGATGTGCTGGCGCACCATCTGCTCCGGGTCCATCCGGTAGATGTGGTCGGCGCCGAAGACGATGACGTAGTCCGGCCGCTCGTCGTTGATCAGGTTCAGGCTCTGGTAGATGGCGTCGGCGGAGCCGGCGAACCAGCGCGGGCCCAGGCGCTGCTGCGCGGGCACCGGCGTCACGTAGTTGCCCAGCAGCGTCGACATCCGCCACGTCTTGGTGACGTGCCGGTCCAGCGAGTGCGACTTGTACTGGGTCAGCACGACCATCTTGAGGTAGCCGCCGTTGGCCAGGTTGGACAGCACGAAGTCGATCAGGCGGTAGATACCCCCGAACGGCACCGCGGGCTTGGCCCGATCCGTGGTCAGAGGCATCAGGCGCTTGCCCTCGCCTCCGGCGAGGACGATCGCGAGGACGTTCTTGGCAGCCATGGGCCAGACGCTAAACGTGTCCGGCGTGTTGCGCCAGACGAACAGCAATTACTGTTTGGGGCGTGCGAGTAGACCTGCTCACTCGAGAGTACCCGCCCGACGTCTACGGCGGCGCCGGCGTGCATCTGGAGTACCTTGCCCGCGAACTTCGCAACCTGCCGCTGGATGTGCGGGTGCACTGCTTCGGCGCCCCGCGCAGCGAGGCCGGCGTCACCGGCTACCGCGACCCCGCGGGCCTGGCCGGGGCCAACGCCGCCCTGCGCACCATGGGCGTCGACCTGGAGATGGCCGCCGGGTGCGCCGGCGCCGACGTCGTGCACAGCCACACCTGGTACGCGAACCTCGCCGGGCACGTGGCCAAGCTGCTGCACGGGGTACCCCATGTGGTGACGACGCACAGCCTCGAGCCGCTGCGGCCGTGGAAGGCCGAGCAGCTCGGCGGCGGCTATGCGCTGTCCTCGTGGTGCGAGCGGACCGCGATCGAGGCCGCCGACGCCGTCATCGCCGTGTCGGCCGGGATGAAGGCCGACGTGCTGCGCGCGTACCCCGACGTCGACCCCGACAAGGTGCACGTCGTCTACAACGGCATCGACACGTCGCAGTACGCGCCGGACCCCGCGCTCGACGTGCTGGAGCGCCTCGGGATCGACCCGTCCCGCCCGAGTGTCGTCTACGTCGGGCGGATCACCCGGCAGAAGGGCCTGCCGTACCTGCTGCGCGCGGCCCGGTCGCTGCCGGCGGACACCCAGATCGTGCTGCTGGCCGGCGCGCCGGACACGCCGGAGATCGGGGCCGAGGTGACAGCCCTGGCCGACGAGCTCAAGGCGACCCGCTCCGGGGTCGTGTGGGTGCAGGAGATGCTGCCGAAGCGGGAGGTCATCCAGGTCCTCACGCACGCCACGCTGTTCGTGTGCCCGTCCATCTACGAGCCGATGGGGATCGTGAACCTCGAGGCGATGGCCTGCCAGACGGCGGTAGTGGCCACCGCGACCGGCGGCATCCCCGAGGTCGTGGCCGACCGCGAGACCGGGCTGCTGGTGCCGATCGAGCAGGTCGCCGACGGCTCCGGCACGCCGCTGGACCCCGACCGGTTCGTGGCCGACCTCGCCGACGCGATGACCGCGCTGCTGGAGGACCCGGCCCGGGCGGCCGCGTTCGGGCGGGCCGGGCGGCAGCGGGCCGTGGACCACTTCTCCTGGGCGGCGATCGCGGACCGCACGCTGGCGGTGTATCAGTCGATCACGTGATCGGCGATCAGCTGGCTGATCGTCTCCGGCTGTTCGGCGTTGGCCAGGTGGGCGGCGTTGGGGACCACGACCAGCCGGCTGTCCGGGATGCGCCGGTGGATCAGCTCGCCGTGCTCCGGGGGCGTGGCCGGGTCGTCCGCCCCCGCGATGACCAGCGTCGGCGCCTGGATGCGGGGCAGGTCCTCGCGCAGGTCCATTCCCGCGATCGCCTCGCACCCGGCCGCGTAACCCTCGGCCGGGCAGGCGGCGATCATCGCCCGGTACGGGTTGAGCTTGTGCGGTAGCGCGGCCCGGTAGCGCGGGGTGAACCAGCGGCCGAGGACGGCGTCGGCGACCGGCTGCATCCCGCCGGCCCGCACCTGCTGGGCCCGGTCCAGCCAGCCCTCGGCGGGCGGCAGGTGCGCCGACGTGCAGATGAGGACCAGGCGCTCGATGCGCTCGGGGGCGTTCGCGGCCAGCCACATGCCGACCATGCCGCCGAGCGACAGGCCGCAGTAGCTCGCGCGTTCGATCCCCAGCCGGTCGAGCAGGGCGAGCACGTCGCGGCCCAGGTCCTCGATGCGGTACGGGCCCGGGGGGACCGGAGAGCCGCCGTGCCCGCGGTGGTCGAAGCGCACCACCCGCAGGCGGTCGCCGAAGCGCGTCAGCTGCGGGCGCCACATGTCGAGGTTGCTGCCCAGCGAGCCGCCGAGCAGCAGGAAGGGCGCGCCGAGCGGGCCGGTGGTGCGCTGGAACAGCGTCGTTGCCGTCACCGCATCCTTGTACCACCTCGCTTCGCTCACAGCGGAACGGGTTTGCCTCGGTGTGGCGTTATCGTTTCCTTTGGGTAGGGCGCCTACCCGAGCTGTCCTTCCGGGCGGCCAAGAGGCTTCGACTCAGCGCATCCTCCTTCACTGCTTCTTGCGATGGCGGGTGCTCGTCGCCTTTTGTGCGACGCCCCGCTGGAAGGCGTCGATGCCCCATGTTCGAGCGCTTCACGGATGCGGCGCGCCGCGTCGTCGTGCTGGCCCAGGAGTCCGCCCGCACCCTCAACCACAACTACCTCGGCTCGGAGCACCTGCTCCTGGGCCTGCTGCTGGAGGACGAGGGCGTGGCCGCCGCGGCCCTGCGCGCCCTCGGCATCACCCTGGACAAGGCCCGCCACGAGGTCGAGGAGATCGTCGGCGTCGGCGCGCACGTCCCGACCGGGCACATCCCCTTCACGCCCCGGGCCAAGAAGATCCTGGAGCTGGCGCTGCGCGAGTCGCTGCGCCTCGGCCACAACCACGTGTGCACCGAGCACGTGCTGCTGGGCCTGATCCGCGACGGCGAGGGCACCGCCGCGCAGGTCCTGATCCGCCTCGGCGCCGCCCCCAACGCGCTGCGCGCCCAGATCATGGACGGCCTGACCGGCCACCCGTCGACCCTCGCGCCGGCGGGCCCGGCCGACCGCCCGTCCAGCCCGACGCTCGACCAGTTCGGCCATGACCTGACCGCCGACGCCCGCAACGGCGCCCTCGACCCGGTCATCGGCCGCGACGCCGAGATCGAGCGGGTCGTGCAGATCCTCACCTGCCGGCGCAAGAACAACCCGATCCTCACCGGCGAGCCCGGCGTCGGCAAGACCGCCGTCGTCGAGGGCCTCGCCCAGCGCATCGCGGCCGGGAAGGTGCCGGCCGCGCTGACCGGCCGCAGCGTCTACTCGCTGGATCTCGGCGGGCTCGTGGCGGGCTCGCGGTACCGCGGCGACTTCGAGGAGCGCCTGCGCAAGGTCGTCAAGGAGATCCGCACCCGCGGCGACGTCATCGTCTTCATCGACGAGATCCACACCCTGGTCGGCGCGGGCGCGGCCGAGGGCGCGATCGACGCCGCGTCCCTGCTTAAGCCGCTGCTGGCCCGCGGCGAGCTGCAGACGATCGGCGCGACGACGACGGAGGAGTACCGGCGCTACATCATCAAGGACGGCGCCCTCGACCGCCGCTTCCAGCAGGTGACGGTCGAGCCGCCGACGGTGGCCGAGAGCCTGGAGATCCTGCACGGCCTGCGCGCCGCCTACGAGTCCCACCACGGCGTGACCTACACCGAGGACGCCCTGGCCGCGGCCGTGACCCTGGCCGACCGCTATGTGCCCGACCGCCGCCTGCCGGACAAGGCGATCGACCTGCTGGACGAGTCCGGCGCGCGGGCGGCCCTGGCGCCGCTTCCCGCCGCGCCTCCTCCCGGTTCGTCGGCCCCGTCCCCGATCGTCGTGGACCGCAACCGGATCGCGGAGGTGCTGGCCACGTGGACGGGCATCCCGGTGGGCGCCCTGTCCGCCGACGAGGCCACGCGCCTGCTGACCCTGGAAGACTCGCTGCGCAAGCGAGTGGTGGGCCAGACCCACGCCGTGCGCGCCGTGGCCTCGGCGATCCGCCGCGCGCGCACGGGCCTGAGCGACCCGCACCGCCCGACGGCCTCGTTCATCTTCGCGGGCCCGTCCGGCGTCGGAAAGTCCTCCCTGGCCAAGGCCCTGGCCGAGTACCTCTTCGGCACCGAGGACGCCCTCATCCAGCTGGACATGTCGGAGTACCACGACCACCACACGGTCGCCCGCCTGGTCGGCGCCCCGCCGGGCTACATCGGCCACGACGACGGCGGCCAGCTGACGGAACGGGTCCGCCGCCGCCCGTTCTCGGTCATCCTCTTCGACGAGATCGAAAAGGCCCACCCGGACGTCTTCAACGCCCTGCTGCAGATCCTGGAGGACGGCCACCTGACCGACGCCCAGGGCCGCCGCGCCGACTTCCGCCACACGGTCCTCATCCTGACGACCAACCTGGGCACGTCGACGACCCCGGCCGGCTTCGCCACGCCCTCGCACCGGGCCGTCGCCCTCCAGGCCGACACCGAGGAGCAGGTCCCGGCGGCATCGCCGGGTCCGTCGACCACCGCACCGACCGATCCCCAGTCCCCGTTCGCCCGCGACCTGCGCCGCCACTTCCGCCCGGAGTTCCTCAACCGCATCGACGACGTCCTGGTCTTCCACCCGTTGACCCCGGCCCACCTGCTGACGATCGTCGACCAGCACCTGAGCCGGGTAGCCCTGGAGCTCGACTCCCGAGGCATAGTCCTGTCGGTCACCAACGCCGCCCGCCACCACCTGGCCACAACGGGCCTGGACCCGACCCTGGGCGCCCGCCCCCTGCGCCGCACCATCCAGCGCGAACTGGAGAACGAGCTCTCAACCCAGCTCCTGCGCACAACGCTCAACCCGGGCGACACAGTCACCGTCGACACGGCCGCCACCGGCCTGACGTTCACGATCACTCCCACCCTCATCCCAGCCCCACCGCCCGCCGAGGTCCTCGCCTGAAGCCCAGTCGGGAGACAAACGCCGCTCCCGTCGCCTGTTGCTGATGAGCCGGCGGCCGACGCGGGGACACCGCTCCGGTCGGCCGCGGCGGGAGTGAGCGCCTCGGCCGGCTCCCGCAGGTTGGCTCGCGATCGGAGCGGTTGTTGGCGCTCCGGTCGGCGGCCGCGGGCTGGCCGGTGGTCGCTGCGGGAGTCAGTGCCTCGGCTGGTTTCCGCTCGTTGGCTCGCAATCGAAGCGGTTTGTTGGCGCTCCGGTCGGCGGCCGTGCGCGGGCCGGTGGCCGCCGCCGCGGGAGTGAGCGGGTCGGCTGGCTTCCGCACGCCGGCTCGCGATCGGAGCGGTTGTTGGCGCTCCGGTCGGCGGCCGTGCGCCGGCCGGTGGCCACCGCCGCGGGAGTCAGTGCCTCGGCCGGCTCCCGCACGTTGGTCCGCGACCGGAGCGGTTGTCAGCGCTCCGGTCGGCCGCTGCTCGCCGGCCGACCGGGCTCCCGGCGCCGCAGGACGTCCGGCCTCGAACGCCGCGCCGACGTCTCGCACCCGCATGCTCCGGTCGCCTCCGGGCCCGCTCAGTGTGGCGAAGCTGCGCGGGTCCGGGCGTGAGGAGGCGAGGCCGGGTCGTGGGCAACTGGCTGCGAGCCCGACCGATTGGCGCTGGTTGCCGGGGTCAGAGGGCGAGGGCGGGGGCGTCGGACTCCTGGCCCGGCAGGACGACGATCTCCGAGGGCGTGACGGTGCGGGTGGCGGGGTCGTCGTCGAAGGTGATGTCGTACGCGCTCGGCGGGCCCGTCGCGGTCCAGTGGGCGCCCAGGACCGTGCCCTCGCGGTGGGGGGTCTGGCCGGGCCGGCGGACTCGGGTGCCTGGGGCGTGGCCGTCCTCGGAGACGATGAGGAGGGCGTCGAGGGTCTGGCGTACGCCGGGCCAGGGGGCCGGTGGCACATGCGGGTCGCCCGCGTGGTCCTCGGTCGGGGTGCACAGGCGGCGGTGGGCGAGGGTCAGCAGGTCCGCGGCGTAGCGGGTGGCCGGCTCGGGGTGGTGCTGGGCCGCGGCCAGGGCGGCGTCGATGCGGTGCCAGCGTGCGGCGGCGCGGTCGGACAGCAGGGCACGGGCGGCACGGTCGAGGTCGGCGCACGTGGTGTCGACCGCGGTCTCCTCGCCCAGCTCGGCGGTCCAGGCCAGGTCGAGCGGTGGGGGGATGAGGCCGGGGGACTCGTGGGCGATCGCCAGGTACACCAGGGCGAGCAGTTCGGGGCGCAGGTCGCCGCCGTAGAAGTGCAGGCCCGCGAGTTCGCCCGGCGGGAAGCGGTCGGTGAGGTGGCGGGCGCGGCCGGTCGGGATGCGGGCGGCGATTCTCGTGGTCGCCAGCTTGTCCTCGGGGGCGCGGGTCTCGCGGGAGAGGATGGTCCAGCGGCCGTGGGACAGGGCCGCCGGGTAGACGGTGCGGCCCGTGTTGGCCAGGCTCTCGCCCGGGGCGAGGGCGGCGGCGGCCAGTTGGCGGGCGGCGATGGAGTAGGCGACGCCGGTTTGGGCGGCGTGGGCGCGTACCGCTCGGCGGCGGGCCCGGTCGCGGCCGGAGCGCGAACCCGGCCGGGACTGGCGGGCCGCCGGAGGAGTGGAGACCGGGGCTGCGGCCGGGATGGAGGCCGGAGGAGTGGAGACCGGGGCTGCTGCCGGGGCGGAGGCCGGGGGAGTGGAGATCGGCGCGGCCGCCGGGGGAGTGGAGAGCGCAGAGCCGGGAGCAGGCTGAGGCCCGGGCGAAGGCGGAACCGTGGGAGGTTCGTGGAGCTCGTCTGGTGGTGGGGTCGGGTCCTGCGGCTGGTCGGCCATCTCGAGTCCTCCGGCGTCGACCCACGCTCGCACCGTTCGGACGGCGGCTGCCTCCCGCCGGGCAGGGCGCGGCCCTGCCCGGGTCGGTGCGCTGAGTCGTAGCCTCTTGGCCTCGGGCCCGGTCGGCGTGGGCGGCCGGGTAAGGCTCGGGCAGGCGCACTGCCCGAGCACAGAATACCGCCCGCGCCGCCCCCGTGCCTGCCCCGCCGGGCCGTCGTTACCGTGTGTGGTTACAGGGTCACCAGCGATCGGATGGCCAGGGCGGAGCCGACCAGCAGGACCAGGGCGGCCGTGCCGTTCGGGGCCCAGGCGGCCAGGCGCGGGCCCGGGCGCAGGCGGGCCGGCCACCGCCAGCGGTCGCGGATGCGGATCAGGAGGAGGCCGGCGGCGGTCAGTACCGCGGCCATGCCGGCGCCGTAGGCCAGTACCAGCAGGACGCCGAACCAGGTGCGGCCCAGGCCGATTGCGCCGAGCAGGACCACCAGGGCGGACGGGCTCGGGACCAGGCCGCCCGCCACGCCCATGCCCACGATTGCCCAGCGGCTCGGGCGGTCCGAATGGTGGGAGTGACCGTGGTCCGAGTCGTGGGAATGGGTGTGGGAAGCGTGAGGGCCGTGGGAATGGGTGTGGGTGTGGGAGGAGCCAGGCCCGTGGGAGTGGGTGTGGGCAGAGCCAGGCCCGTGGGAGTGGGAGTGAGCCGGCGCCCCGCGGCGGCGGCGCAGCATGCCGATGCCCACCGCGGCCACCAGCACCCCGCTCACCACCCCCAGCCCGGACAGAATCCGCTCCCCGGCCAGCCCGGCCACCGTCGTCAGCAGCAGGCCCAGCACCAGCACGCCCCCCGTATGCGTGAGCGTCACCGTCGCCCCCACCGCCAAGGCGTCCCGCGGCCGCCCCCGCCGCCCGGCGAGGTACGCCGCCATCACCGTCTTCCCGTGCCCGGGCAGCGCGGCATGCGCCCCGCCCAGGACCAGCGCGAGCAGCACGGCGAGCAGACCGACCCACGGCGTGAGCGAGCGCGACCCCACCCACCCCCGCAACAGCGACTCGGCCCGGCTCAGCCACGACGGAAGCGCCGAATTGGACGGAGAAGCCGCCGACGGCGCCGTCGAACCGCCCGGCACCACAGTGAGCTGGGCGCTCCGCACGTCCAGCGGCGAGCTCAGCAGATCGTCCGGGTACGTCCGCAGCCCGTCCGTCCGCGAGGACGCCGGCAACGACGACTCGAGGTGCACCCCCGACCCGGCCGCCGTGAGCTCGCGCCACCCCACGCGGTCGTCGCGGTAGTGGCTCTCGACCGAAACAGCGGACCGGCGCGACAGGTCGGCCGGCGCGCTCAGGGAACAGGTCAGCCGGGCGGTGCGCAGACCGGCCGCGCCCTGCGAGTACACCAGGGACGGCGAACCGACCGTGAAGGTCAGCGGCGTGGAGGACACGCGCACCGAGAAGGCCGACGCGAACGCCGTGCACTCCGGCGCGGCCGCCAGGTCCAGCTGCACCGTCGGCAGCTCCGCGAAGTCCACGGTCACCGCCACCTCGACCGCGGACGGGGTGAAGGTGAGCGCGGCCAGGCGGTTGACCGAGAAGTTGCCGAGCGGGTGGGCGTGGGCGGTGCCGGGGACGAGGAGCACGCCGGCGAAGACCAGGGCGATCCACAGGTACCTCATGACAGGCCCGCCAGCGTCGACACGGCGACCGGGGCGTCCAGCGGCGAGAAGTGCGGGTTCAGCGACAGGGCCAGCTGCAGCTGCAGGCGGGCCGTCACCCGGTCGCCCGCGCCCAGGGCGATCATCCCGTGGTGGAAGGCCACCGCCGGGTCGAGCTGACCCAGGGCCTCGGCCTTCTGGATGTACGGCAGCGCCTCCGCCGGCCGCCCGGCCGCGTTCAGGCTCCAGGCCACGGCGTCGGCGACCTCGGCGAACTGGCGCCGGTCCCACTCCTGCCGGGCCAGCCGCACGGCCTCCGCGGGCCGGCCGGCCGCCAGGGCCAGGGCCGAGGCGCCGAGGTCGTCGGTGCCGCCGTTGGCCGTGAACAGCTGGTGCGCCGCCTCGGCGAGGCGCAGCGACGCGCCCGGGTCGCGGCCGGCCGCGGTGAGCATGCGCGCCTGCTCGACCAGGGCGTCGACGGTCGGGGTGCGCGACACGACCTTGTCGAGGTCGGCCAGCGCCGCGGCGAGGTCGCCGCCCGCGGCGTCGACCCGGGCCTTGAGCTGCCACAGCCCGGCGGCCGTCGCGTCGGCGGCGAGCCCCAGCGACACCTCCCGCGCCGCGGTGGCCACGTCGCCCGCGGCCCACGCGAGCGCGGCCAGGTGCTGGTGGCAGAAGGCGAGGTCGGCGGGTTCGGTGGCCGCCGCGAGCGCTCGCTGCATGAGGTCGATCGCGTCGGTACGCCGGCCGTGCTGCTCCAGGTCGTAGGACGCCCGCGTGTACGAGGCGAGGCCCGGGCGCAGGTCGAGCATGTGCTGGACCGCGTCCGTGGCCTCCGCGGGGTGCCCGAGCTGGGTCTGGGCGTCGGCGAGGACGCCGTAGGCGGTGTCGGAGTAGGGGTCGGCGGCGAGGGCCTGTTCGGCCAGGCCCCGCGCGCCGGTGAAGTCGTGCCGGGCGTTGGCCAGCGCGCCCAGCCCGGCGAGGGCGAGCGCGTTGCCCGCCCGCACCTCCAGGGACTTGCGCAGCGCCCCCTCCGCCTTCGGGTAGTAGGACGGGTCGGCCACGGCCCGCGCCTGCTCGAGGTAGGCGGAGCCGAGGGCGGCCCAGGTGGTCCAGTCGCCCGGGACCTTGCGCAGGCGCTGCTGGTAGGCGGCGATCGCCGCGGGTAGCTTGGCGGCCGGACGGTCCGGCGCGCCGAACGCGGTTTCCGTGGTACCGCCGGTGCGTCCGGCCAGTGCCCCGAGCCCGAAGAGCAGGGCGGCGGCCAGCACCACGGTGATGATCATGCGAAGTCGCACGGCGATCGCCTCCTCGTCCACTCAGGCCAGCGGTGAGCGGCGGCGCCGCCACCAGCCGACGAACAGGGTCGCGCCGAGCCCGGCGGCCAGCGCCGAGGTCCCGACGGTCACGGCCGTCATGCCCTCGCCGGACTCGAACGCCGACGGCTTCACGTCGAAGGCCGACGCCGAAGGCGCGGCGGCCGTCGACGGGGACGCCGGGGAGGCGGCCGCCTTGGTCAAATGCGGCAGTGCCACATAGGGGAAGGACGCCCCGAAGGTGTCGTCGTTCGCGTCCACCTTGTCGCCCGCCGCGAGCGCGTCGACGAGCTTGCCCGTCACCGCCGCGCCCTCGACCGCCTGCAGCGAGATGTCCACGACGTCGTCGCCGAGGCGGCGGCCGTTCGGGAAGCCCTGCAGGTCGCCGCCCAGCACCCCGAGCCGGTTCGGCTGCGCGGTGACCGGCACGGACAGGTTGAGCCGCAGCATCTCCGACGGCCGGAAGCTCGAGGCGTTCACGTCGGCGTTGTTCAGCTGCGAGTTCAGGTCCGCCTTGATCGGGCCGCCGGCCTTCGTGGTGATGCCGGTCAGGAAGATCTCGACCAGGTCGTTGCGGGGCGTGGGCGGCGCCGGCACCTTGTAGATGCCCTCGATGAGCTTGGGCAGCTCCGGGTCGGTGACCCGCTGCACGACGTCGGGGATGCCGGCGTCCTTGTCGGGGCTTATCGCGTTGAACGCGTCCTTGAGCGCGGCCGGCACGACGACCTCGTTGACCAGCGGGTTGCCCAGCCGGGAGACCTGCACCCGGTCGGCGGTGCGGATGTCGCCGGAGGTGAGGCGGGTCCGCCCCCGCTCGGTGGTGGTCCAGATGCCGACCACCGGGTTGCGCTGCGGGTCGCCCTTGAGCGCCACGTCGGTGAAGGGCACCTGCAGGGCGATGGTGTTGACGTTGTACCCCTGCAGCGTGTCCCGCCCGACCTCGCTCAGGTCCCCGCCGTAGAGCAGGTCGAACACCCGCAGGTCGAGGAAGAACGGGTCGTCGGCCTGCCCGGCGTAGGTGTTCCAGCCGCCCGGCAGGCGCTTGTTCGCGTCGGCGCGCAGCTTCGCGTAGTCCGGCATCGTCGCCTGGCCGACCCGCGACGGGGCGACCGGGGCGCCGGAGATGCGGGTCTTGAACGGCTCGCCGTGGAACGACGACTCGAGGGTGTACGTCTGGCGGAACAGCAGGTTCTCGTCGTCGAGCGACGTGACCGGGCCGTTGGCGTACAGGAAGGTGTTCTTGCCGCGCTTGTCGACATTCTGGAACGTCCACCGGAACACGGCGTCGGCCTTGGCGTCGCCGTCGCTGTCGACGTTGATGAGGTACGCGGCGTCGGTGGCGAAGGGGTAGAAGTTCGGCCCGCCGTCGGGGTCGGAGAACGGCTGCCAGTTGGCGATGAACGTGACGTAGCCGGCCCGCTCGGGGCTGACGAAGGCGTAGAGATCGGTGTTGTCGACCGCGGGGTCGGCCGCGATGAGCGGCGCCTCCCGGTGGCTCGACGCCGCCGACGAGACCGGTCCCAGGCCGGCCAGCGCGACGCCGGCGGCCACCGCCGTGGCGGCGCCGGCCCGCAGGACGGTAGCGAGTCGCATCTGTGGTCCTCCCACATCCGTGGCGGTCCGGGCTGTCGGACCGCCTGCGGAAGGACTTCGCATCGATGGCGGGGGATGATGGGCCGCTGTCGGCTAGCGGTCAGGGACCAATCCGGCGGGGGTTGCGCTACGAACGCTTGATCCCCACCGCGCCGTAGCCGTGCGACGTCGCGTCCTCGCCCGGCGCCGGCCGCCACTGCCCGACCCATACCAGGCCCGGGTCGACCAGGTCGAAGCCGTCGAAGAAGCGCTCGATCTCCGCGCGCGGGCGCGGGACGATCGGGGCGCTCGACCGGCGGTACACCTGCGTGCCCTCCCGGGCCGGCCCCGCGTCGACGCCGTCGAGGGTCAGGTGCGACACCACCAGGTGGCTGCCCGGCGCCATCGCGTCGCGCAGCCGGGCGATGATCGCCCACGGGTCGGCCTCGTCCGGGACGAAGTGCAGGATCGACACCAGCAGTACCGCGATCGGCTCGCCGAGGTCGAGATGGCCCGAGACGTGCGGGTCGGCCAGCAGTTCCTCGGGCTCGCGCAGGTCGGCCAGGGCCACCGCCACCCGCTCTTCGTCCTCGACCAGCGAGCGGGCCTGCGCGACGGCGACGGGGTCGTTGTCGACGTACACCACCCGCCCGTCGGTGTGCTCGTGCACGTTGCCCTGGGTCGGCAGCCCGGCGCCGATGTCGAGGAACTGGCGCACGCCCGCCTCGCGGGCCAGGTACCGCACCGCCCGCTGCAGGAAGCGCCGGTTGCCGTGCGCGGCCGCCGGCGTGTCGGGGAAGATCGCCAGGATCTTCTCGGCCGCCTCCCGGTCGGCGGCGAAGTTGTGGTACCCGCCGAGGTAGTAGTCGTACATCCGGGCGACGTTCGGGACCGTGGCATCGATCGTCATGGCCGCCACAATATGGCCCGACCGGCGTGGACGGGGCCCCGTCTTTTGTCCTGCGGCAAGTTCTTGTAAGGTGGAATACGTCCCACCCCGCCGGGTGACGTATATCCCCGTGCGGCCGGGCCCGTCCAGACAGCGGCGGCCCCCCGGAGCGTGGCGACGCCGGAGGTCTGCGCCGGCGCTCAAGACATGGGCGCCCCGCGTTATTCGACCGGAACACTCCCAGGCATATCGCCCTGCCCATCTGCAGGGTTCCCGCCTGCACGCCACCGAAACGCTCACGCGTCGTGGCCCGGTCGTGCGGTACCCGAAGTGAAAGGCCCGTCAGCCATGAGCATTGCCGTTCACCAGTCAGAGTCCGTCCAGGCCAGCCAGCACGGCACCCGCGCCAACCGCGAGACCGATGCCCAGGCCAAGGCGCTGCTGTCCCTGCTGGGCGATCTGTCCGCCGGTCCCGACCGGGACCGTGTGCGCGCCCGGCTCATCGAGCTGTACATCCCGCTCGCCGAGTACCTGGCCCGCCGCTTCCGCAACCGCGGCGAGCAGTTCGACGACCTCGTCCAGGT